>NZ_JAPFGW010000009.1:0-207920 GCF_059803595.1 Blastomonas sp. 34TW | reverse complement strand
GTCGTGGCGCAGACGCTGCAGAGCTATATCCGCTCGGTCGAGCAGCAGGTGGCGCTGCCGCAGATGGACTTCGCGCTCTCGGATATCGAGCGGGTGACGATCATCGCCTGCGGCACCGCTTCTTATGTCGGGCTGATCGGCAAATACTGGATCGAGCAGCTGGCGCGGGTGCCGGTCGAGGTCGATGTCGCCTCCGAGTTCCGCTATCGCGACCCCGTGCTGACGCCGAACATGCTGGGCGTGGTCGTCTCGCAATCGGGCGAGACGGCGGATACGCTTGCGGCCTTGCGCCACATGAAGACGGGCGGGGTGACCACGGCCGGTATCATCAACGTGCCGACCAGCTCGATGGCGCGCGAGGTGGACCTGCTGCTGCCGACGCATGCCGGGCCGGAGATCGGCGTTGCCTCGACCAAGGCATTCACCTGCCAGCTGGCGGTGATGGCGGCGCTGGCGGTCAACCTTGCGCGCGCCAAGGGCAGGCTCGATGCGGCCGAAGAGGCCGAGATCGTCCGTCACCTGATCGAGGCCCCGGCGGCAATCAATGCGGCGCTGGCGCACGATGCCGAGATCGAGGCGATGGCACACACGATCGCCCAGGCGCGCGACGTGCTCTATCTGGGCCGCGGCCCGGATTATGCGCTGGCGCTGGAAGGTGCGCTCAAGCTCAAGGAGATCAGCTATATCCATGCCGAAGGCTATGCTGCGGGCGAAATGAAGCACGGGCCCATCGCGTTGATCGACGAGGCGGTACCGATCATCGTCATCGCGCCTTCGGGTCCGCTGTTCGAGAAGACCGTGAGCAACATGCAGGAGGTGCGCGCGCGCGGCGGCAAGGTGGTGCTGATCTCTGACGCAGACGGCCTGGCGGAAGCGGGCGAGGGGTGTATCGCAACAATAAAGATGCCGGAAATGCATCCGCTGATCGCGCCACTGGTCTATGCCGTACCCGTGCAGCTGCTCGCCTATCATGTCGCCGTCGCCAAGGGCACGGATGTTGATCAGCCGCGCAATCTTGCTAAATCCGTTACAGTGGAGTGATGAAGCCAATATTATTACAGATTATTTGGAAAAACATATGCACTTGGAGCCAACTGAAATGTTTCAGTTCGAGGTTGAAGAGATGATTAATATTGAAAAGCAGAATGCTATCCAGAGTATAGTTCTATTAATGAAGCAAATGGATATCACCATCAGCGAGATCAACAAAGAGCTTATTCAAGATAACTATTATTTTCGGAATAAATTTGACAAGATTTACCAAGACATTTTTTCCAATTTTACATAGGTTGCAATTTGTCTAGCTATGAATGCAGATCCAACATCTGCTTAAACAGAATTGGGCATAAAATACCACATTTCCGTTTGTCATTCAAATAAATATTTGATCTATGTTGTTTTCTTTCCTCCTGGCAACTCGTCAAAGGTGGCTAACAATCACTTAGCAATCACGCATACACTAGTAGCCAGTTTTCTGGGGGCGTACGCTTCATTAGCATTGGTATACATGAACCCATAAGCTATCTTGAAGGCCTGTTGGCCAACCTGATCCGAACTGGAGTCATCACCCTTTCCGAAGATGTAACCCTTGCAATGTCGGCTATGACAGCACAGGGTTAGGCCATGCGCACCGATATCGATCACTTGCCTGGCCAGAAGCAGCAGGAGCTGCAAATGGCACTACGCATCCTGTTCGAGGAGTTCGCCGCCGCGATCGGCAACACGTCCGCCCCATGGAAGAAACAAGGCCGGATCCTTAAGGTCATCCTCTACGGCAGCTATGCGCGCGGCGACTGGGTCGACGATCCGGTCGGCGGCTACAAGTCGGACTATGATCTGCTTGTCGTGGTCAACGATGATCGGCTGACCGATGTGGTCGATTACTGGGCCAGTGCTGACGACCGGCTGATGCGCGAGATGACAATCACGCAGACGCTAGGCGCGCCGGTCAGCTTTATCGTTCACAGCCTCAAGGACGTAAACAAGCAGCTCGAGCAGGGGCGGCCATTCTTCACGGACATCGCTGCTCAGGGCATTGCTCTGTACGAGGCAGACGGCTTTCCCTTCGCGACGCCGACCAAGCTTGCACGCGATGCCGCGCGGACTGAAGCGCAAAAATACTATAGCCAATGGTCCGAAAGTGCCGAGCCTTTTGTTCGCGGGTTTAAATATGCGTTCGCAGATGGCGACAATAACAAGGCGGTCTTTGACCTCCACCAAGCGACCGAACGTTTGTACCACAGCGTGATGCTGGTCTTCACGCTCTACAGCCCGAAATCGCACAAGCTCGGGTTTCTGCGAGGCCATGCCGAGGAAATCGCGCCAGAGTTGATCGAAGCCTGGCCGCGCGACGACCGGTTCAGCCGCCGCTGCTTCGAGCTGCTGCGTCAGGCCTATGTCAATGCCCGCTATTCGCCACACTACAAGATCAGTGATGAAGAACTGACGTGGCTTGGCGAGCGGGTCGCAATTCTGCAGGATCTGGTTCGCCGGGTGTGCGAGGAACGGCTTGCCAAGCTATAAGCCGAATGCGCTTGTTTGCCCTAGCGGTGCGGGGCTGGTGCCGTGCTCTTTTCCGCAGGCCTTCCGGCCTGCTCCTGAGGGTACGGCTTTTTTTGTTTCTGGGCCCCGCATGCGCACTGAACAGGGGTATCTTGCCGTGATCATCAGACGTTGAAAGCCGACATGTCCCGGCTTTCCGTCTGTCGTGGCGTGTTTCGCATTGTGCCCCTTGTTCAGGGTGCAGCCGTGATGGTTTGGACCACGCGACGGTCTCTTTTTGTGCGTGTAAGGGCATTCGTCGAGAGGAAGAGCTTGGCGGCTTTGCCGTGACGGAGTGAGAATTGGGAGAGAGGCTCCTGGTGCTCCGTCATGGAGAATGCTCATGAACATGCAGGCTTTTGCGTCAGCCGATGGCACGGCCGCAGGCTACAAGGTGGATGTATCGCGCGGAGAGCGGGTCGGGCGCGTTTCTTCCGAATGGTTTTCCCGGCCGGACGATCAGCGCTTTCTGTCGCTGGACGAGCTCGCAGGCTCGGTTTGGCAGCGTTCCGAACGCAGCAAGACACGCGTCGTTGACACCGCATCGATCCAGGTCGAAGCCAGCCGCAACGATCCCGAGCGGCTGGTCCTGATGTTCCCCGGTAACGATAGCCCCGTCGCGCCGACGCACTGGAGCTTCGGGCAGCTCGCGGCCCAAGTCGCGGCCCCTGCAGCCTATTTGCGCCAGCTTCCCGCGCCGCTTGCTGCCATCAACCTGCAATATGGCCTGAGCTCCCGCCGCAGCGAGCATATTAAGACGCTTGAGACCTCAGATGGGACCAGCGCACGGACACAGCTTCGGGCCGTTACCGGCCCTGATTATGGTCGCATCTTCGATCACGAGCTGGTCGAGGCAGTGCAGCGCATCGCGGGCAACGGCACAGGCGATACCCGCTGGAAGGTGCCCGGCGTGCTCGACTGGTCAACCGGCATCTACAACCCGCATGTCGATATCAGCCGCGACATAACAACGTTATACGCTTCGGACCGCGATGTCTTCCTCTTCCTGGTGGATGATCTCAATCCAATCGAGGCCGGCCGCTTACCCGACGGCTCGCCCGATCTGTACTTTCGCGGCTTCTATTGCTGGAACTCCGAGGTCGGCGCGCGGACGCTCGGCATTGCCAGCTTCTACCTTCGCGCCGTGTGTCAGAACCGCAACCTCTGGGGCGTCGAGGATTTTCAGGAGATCAGTATCCGACACAGCAAATATGCAGCCAGCCGCTTTGCGCATGAGGCAGCCCCCGCCCTGCTCAACTTTGCCAATTCCTCGCCGCAGCCCTTCATCAACGGCATTCGCCAGGCGCGTGAGCGCGTGGTGGCGAGGAGCGACGAGGAGCGCAGTCAGTTCCTCAAGGCCCGCGGTTTTACCCGCGGTGAAGCCACAAGGATCATCGAGACCGTGCTCGCCGAAGAGGGCAGACCGCCCGAATCGATTTTTGACTTCGTGCAGGGCATCACCGCCCTTGCCCGGACCAAGACCCACCAGGATGCCCGGCTCGACCTGGAGACCCGCGCCAAGCGGCTGCTGGACCGGGTGCACTGAAAACCTTCCTTTCACCTGCATCCCGCAAGCATGGCGCTGCCTTCTCCAGAGCGAGAGGGCGGCGCTTTGCTGTGTGGCGTATGTGGATCCAGGGGAGAAAGGCTCCCGTGGCGCAGCGCCATGGAGTCCCATCATGACCAAGTCGCTTTCCAAGCTGGTGTTGAGTTCCTCGCGCGATATTCCGTTCTCGCAGCTGGTTCTCAGTCAGAAGAATGTTCGCCGCGTCAAATCCGGCCTGTCGATCGAAGAGCTTGCCGAGGATATTTTCCGCCGCACGCTGCTGCAAAGCCTCAACGTGCGGCCGATGCAGGACGACCACGGCCATCCAACCGGTCTGTTCGAAGTACCCGCCGGTGGCCGCCGTTTCCGCGCGCTCGAACTGCTGGTGAAAACGAAGCGCATGGCCAAGGATCAGCCGGTGCCTTGCATCATCCGCGAAGCGGGCATTGCCGAGGAAGATTCGCTGGCGGAAAATGTCATGCGGGTCAGCCTGCATCCGCTCGACCAGTTCCGGGCGTTCAGCGCGCTGACCGAACAGGGCCTGTCCGATGAGGACATTGCCGCGCGCTTCTTCGTACCGGTGGCAACCGTGCGCCAGCGCCTCCGGCTCGTTTCGGTCTCGCCCAGGCTGCTCGAGGCCTATGGCGAGGATCGGATGACGCTCGAGCAGCTGATGGCCTTTTCCGTTACCTCGAACCAGCTTCGGCAGGAGCAGGTCTGGGAGCAGATCGGCCAGGCGAGCCATATTCCTGCTTATCAGATCCGGCGGCTGCTCACCGAGGACGCGATCGCCTGTTCGGACCGGCGTGCGCGCCTCATCGGGATGGACGCCTATATTGCTGCGGGGGGTCATGTGATGCGCGACCTGTTCTCGGCTACCGAGGATGGCTGGCTTCAGGACGTAGAACTTGTCGACAAGCTGGTAGGCCAGAAGCTCGACGAGCAGGTCTCCGCCTTGCGCGCCGAAGGCTGGAAATGGGTGGAAGCAGCAATAGACTTGCCGTTCGGCTGCGAGAACGGAAAGCGGCGTCTTTCCGGAGCCAGGCCCGAACTGACCGAACAAGAGCGCCTGCAGCTAGCCACGCTTATGGCCGAGCATGACGCGCTTGCCAAAGCATATGACGAGACGATCGATCTTCCTGCAGATGTCGAGCAGCAACTGCTGACGCTTGATGGCCAGATCGCGGCCTTGAGCGATCGTCCGCTGGTCTATCAGGCTGAAGACATGGCCAAGGCCGGCGTGTTTGTCTCGCTGGCCCGGGATGGCAGTCTGCGCATCGACAGGGGCTATGTTCGGCCCGAAGATGATGGCGATGGCGCTTTCACCGCCAGCGATGCAGACACGGCGGGTTCAGCTGGCTGCGGGCTCGGCCAGCCGGGTGCATCAGCGCCTTCGGGGCCGGGAGATGAGGAACACTCAACGATCCGTGCGCTCCCCGACAGGCTGATCAGCGAACTGACCGCGACGCGCACGGTAGCGCTGCGCGATGCCCTCGCCATGCAGCCTCAGACGGCGTTTCTGGCACTTCTGCATGCACTATGCCTGTCGGTCTTTGCTACGGGCGTGCACAGCGGCTGTGTCGGGATCCGTGTCGACCAGGTGTGGCTGGGACATGTCGCCCCGACGCTTCGCCAAACCGCCTGGAGCACGCGAATTCAGCAGCGTCACGAAAGCTGGCAGCAACGTCTCCCCGAAAGCCCCGAAGACCTTTGGCACTTTCTCCCCGCTCTGAGCGTCCGGGACCAGCTCGATCTTCTCGCGCATTGCGTTTCGCTCGGCATCAATACCCTGATTGAATCCGGCAAGGATCAACGTGAAGGACCCAGTGCCACAGCCCAGCGCATCAGACTTGCAGATCTGCTGGCCCGCGAGATCGGTCTCGACATGGCGCATGAAGGCTGGGCCCCACGGGTCGACAATTACCTGTCCCATGTCACCAAGGCGCATATCCTGACAGCCGTGCGCGAGGCGAAAGGGGAAGATAGTGTCCAGCGCATCGCCCACCTCAAAAAGGCAGATATGGCGCGCGAGGCCGAGCAGCTGCTGGCTGGCACCGGGTGGCTGCCTGCGCCGCTCCGGCTTGCTCCGATTTGTTCTGCAGTCGAAGACGGTGATCAGCATGAACCAGAGGCTCAGATGACCACCGAGCCATCAGGCATTATTCTGGCCTGATCAGCTTGCGGGGCGGCGCCGGCCGCCCCGCATCCGGCCCTGTTTCCTCATCATCAGCGGTGCCCTACGGGAACGGTCCACCCCAACACCCATCAGGATCTCGGGGTGCTGCTCGGTCCCGTCAATTTTGACGTCGATGCAACGCGGCTGCAGCACCGGGCGGGCCGCGTCTTGCTCCCGAGCGGCCAACGATACCCGAGAGCGCACTTGCCGCCTTCGGGGCCTTGTCCAGCCAGCTCGCCTCGATGCATCCGATGAGGTTGCCAACACCCCTCCGGGGTCGCGCGTGCCTCAGGGATGGCGCCAGCGGGTGATCGCGAGCTGGATGTCCCTCACCTGAAACTGAGCCTTGGCTCTCGCCATCATCCGGGCCGGACAGGCCAAGGCTCCCCTGATGAAAGACATCGTCTATGCAACTAGTACCACTCAACGCCACCGAAATTGCGCAGCAGCTTGCCCGTCAGGCTCTTGCGGTATGCCAGCATTATCTTCCGGCAGGACGGCGCGAGGGCCGCTATTGGCAGGTCGGCAATATATTCGGTGAGCCAGGACGCAGCCTCTATGTCCGATTGGACGAAGCCGGGCGCGGCAAGGCTGGAAACTGGGTCGATGCGGCGACTGGCGAGCATGGCGACATGCTCGACCTCATTCGCTCCAACATGGGCTATTCAACGCTCGGCGAGGCCATGATCGAAGCCCGGCGCTTTCTGCGCTTGCCGCAGCCCCCGGCCAGCCAAGACTCCAGGTCCTGCGGTTCCAAGTCGGACAACCAGGCCAGCTTAAGGATTGCCAAACGCCTTTTCGCGGCCAGCATACCCCTGCCCGGTTCATTGGCAGCCCGGTATCTGCAATCACGCTGCATTACCCGGATCCAACAGCTTCCGTCGGTCCGCTACCACCCGCGCTGCCCTTATCGTGCCTCCCAAGGCGATCAGCTGACCACCTGCCGCCATTATCCTGCGATCATCTGCTCGGTTACCGACAAGGACGGCGCCATCGCCGGCATCCATCGTACCTGGCTCAAGCCATGCGGAACCGGCAAGGCTGATGTCGCAGCGCCTCGCAAGTCGCTCGGAGCGATAGCAGGCCACGGGATTCGCATCGGGCGGTGCCAGGGCGTGCTCGCTATCGGCGAGGGATTGGAGACCATGCTGTCGGTGCGCGAGGCATTGCCAAGCATGCCCGTGGTTGCCACGACTTCCGCATCGCACCTTGCCGCCTTTCTGTTTCCACCAGGATTGCAGCGGCTCTATGTTGCACGCGAGCACGACGCTGCTGGCGATGCTGCCTGGACCAGGCTTTGTGCACGACCCGATACGCAGACTATCGAGCTTGTACCGCTGGAGCCGGGGCGCAAGGACCTCAACGATGACCTTATGGCCGATGGTCCCGAGAGGTTCGCAGATCGCCTGCTCGACCAGTTGCATCCCGATGACCGGCAACACTTTTTGAAGCCGTGATGCAGCGCCTGTCTCGAGGGTGAATGCCATATGGCATGATGGTCCGCGTGAGCCTGTACCGGGCAGCCCCGCCTTCCCGGGGCGCGATCCGGCTGACCGGCAGCCGCGAGAGTGCGCAATGGCTCTGCCAAGGCTATTTTCCGGCGGCGACGATGAGCTGCCATGACAGCCATGTTCAACGCCTTTCCAGCGCGAAGCAAAATAGCCTTGGGCGCTGCCATCCTCCGCTGCGCTTCGGTCCCTCGAACACACGTCCAGGCCCATCCGATGTCTGTCCTCGGGATGCACACCGACGCCTGCCGGTCGGGGGGATCGCAGGAAGGCCGGGCAGAGTGCCCTGCACCAGCACAGCAAGGACCAGCACCATGGCACACGAATCTCTCTCTGAACCGCCCCATCAAGCCTCTGCCACCGCGCACCTTCTCGATGAACTTGCTCTCTTCGGCTACAGGCCCTTTTCCGACGAAGCCGATCCCAGGCCGCTGCCCGACGAGCGCCTGGCAACAGGCGCCATGGCCGACATGTTCGATGCACTGATCTCCACGCTGATCGACACGCGGCTCGAGCCCGATCTGGAAGATTTGTGCTGGCAGCTCACCAATCTCTTCCACCGCGCCCAGGATCGCATTCAGCGCGAACTCGATGATAACGAGGATGCCCAGAAGCGGGGTCAGCGCGAACAGGACGGCTCCGAAGTCAAGTCGGTCGAACTCGAACGGCTCATCAATCAGGGCATTTCGCTGATGGAGCGCCGCAATACGCTCGAATTCCTGCGCGAGGCCGCCGCTGAGCAGTTTGAGACCCATTTCCGGAAGGCCTGGACACCGCGCAGCGGGTCGCTCGTGCATCACCGCACGCTCACCGCCGCGATGATCGACAGCCGCGACTATCTTGCTGCCAAGCGCCGCGCGGAAACCGAACCGCTGCTTCCGAACGGCACCTGCATCGCGTTTACCTCAGGGCCAGCTTATCAAAACCATGAGCGGATCTGGAGCGTGCTGGACAAGGTGCACGCCAAATATCCCGACATGGTTCTGTTCCACGGCGGCAATCCCACCGGCGGTGAACACATCGCAACGCTTTGGGCGCGCGAACGCAAGGTCGCACATGTGGCGTTCCGGCCCGATTGGGCACGATTTCAGAAGGCAGCGCCCTTTCGGCGAAATGATGAGATGCTGGCTGCCTTGCCCAGGGCTGTCATCGCCTGCCCGGGCAATGGGATCAATGCCAACCTCGTCGACAAGGCGCGCAAGATGGGCATTCGGTTGTGGAGGATCGAGTAATCGGTCCTAAAGATTGCCACGTCGCTGGCGAGCTGCATCCCCGCGTCCAGCGCCAGCGTTACGGTTGGCGCAATCGGACCTGCCTAGGCTTGCTCGGCTTGATCTCGCAGGGCCGTCAGCGTCGCCCCCATTTCGAGGCCAGGCACCCGCGCCGTGCCTTCATATGGCAGCAACTTGTTAACCATATTTAAGTTTTCGTGCATTTAGATGGCGGCGATCTGCTGGCCTGCCCGTTGCTGGACCGGGCATGGGGGTATGGATGAGCATCGCCAACTGGAATCCTGCGAAGCTGACGCTGGTTGTCGATCTCGACGACACGCTGATCCGTACCGACAGCCTGCTCGAAAACTTCTGGGGCGCCTGGTCGGTGCGATGGCACACGCCGCTCGAGGCGGTGCGCACGCTCGTCCGAGGCAAGGTGGCCCTCAAGCAGAAATTGGGCGAGATCAGCCGGGTCGATCCCGCGCGGCTGCCCTATAATCCCCATGTTCTCGAGATGATCGAGCAATGGCGCGCGCGCGGCGGACGCACGGCGCTGGTCACCGGTGCCACCCAGCAGATGGCCGATGCGGTGGCTGGCCATCTTGGCCTGTTCGATGCTGCCTATGGATCGAAGGACGGCATCAACCTGACCGGAGCCCGCAAGGCGCAGTTTCTCGAGCAGACCTACGGGCCTGCGGGCTATAGCTATATCGGCGATGCACCGGCCGATTTTGCGGTCTGGCAAGGCGCGGCGGCGGCCGTGACGATCAATTCCAGCAAGGCATTCCAGGCCAGGGTCGAAAAGCTCGTCGCCGATGCCACGCACCTTCCGGCGGATCGTGCGGGCCTGCGCGACTATCTCGAAGCCATGCGCCCGCACCAATGGCTCAAGAACGTCCTCGTCTTCCTGCCGATGCTCGCCGCGCACGCGCTTGATCTGGTGACCGCATTGCAGGCGGTGCTGGCCTTTGTCGCGTTCAGCCTCGTGGCATCGGCAACCTATATCCTCAACGACCTGCTCGACCTGTCAGCGGACCGCGCCCATCCGCGCAAGTGCCAGCGCCCGTTTGCCTCGGGGCGCATCCGGCTGATCCACGGAACCTGGATGGTGCCCTTGCTCGCGCTGGCAGGCGCGGCAACCGCGCTGACGGGCGGGATCGAGCTGTTTGCCGTGCTGCTGATCTATGCGGGCGTTACCCTGCTCTATTCGGTCAAGCTCAAGCGCCTGGCGATGATCGACATCTGCGCGCTCGCTTTGCTCTATACATTGCGCGTCCTGGCAGGCAGCGCGGCGACCGGCATTCCCTCCTCGCTCTGGCTGCTCGCCTTTGCGACCTTCTTCTTCTTCTCGCTGGCCGCGGTCAAACGCTATGCCGAGCTGGTCGACGGTGCGGCATCGGGCCGGACGATGGCCACAGGCCGCGGTTACCGGGTCGATGACCGCATGATCGTCGGCAATATCATGGTTTCGTCAGGGCTCGTCTCGGTGCTGGTGCTGGCGCTCTATGCCAATTCCGAGCCGGTCCAGAGGCTCTACCATTATCCCGAATTCCTCTGGGGCGTGTGCCTGGTGCTGCTGTTCTGGACCAACCGCATCGCGCTGCTCACCCATCGCGGCGAGATGCACGATGATCCGGTCGTGTTCGCGATGCGCGACCGGGTGAGCTTTTGCTGCGGCCTGGTCGTCGGCCTACTCGCGCTCGCAGGAGCGCTGGCGTGACCGGATCGATGCTCGTCCTTTCCTATGCCGGGTTCGCGGTGCTGGCGACACTCGCCAATCTGGCGAGCCAGCGCGCGGTGCTCGCGCTCTCGCCGGGCGGGCTGCTGGCCGCGCTCGCGCTGGGAACGCTGGTCGGCCTGGTCGTCAAATACTGGCTCGACCGGACCTGGATCTTTGCAGGCGCAGGCAATCAGCGCGCAGGCGAAGCGGGCACGTTCGGGCTCTATGCTGCAACGGGGGTCATTACCACGATGATCTTCTGGGGGTTCGAAAGCGCCGCCTGGCTGATCTGGCATTCGCATCTCGCGCGCGAGATAGGCGCCGTTGCGGGCCTCGCAATCGGCTATCTGGTCAAGTACCGGCTCGACCGGCGCTACGTGTTCGCACCGGCGAGGGCGGCATGATGCCGCATGTCGAGCAGCTTTCGGGCTGGGGCCGCTATCCGGTGCGCGACTGCGCCGTGTGGCAGCCGGTCACCGCCGAGGCGCTGCATGCCATCCTGCCTCCGCTCGGACACAGCATCGCGCGCGGCAATGGCCGTTCCTATGGCGATGCCAGTCTCAACCCCGAGGCCACCATCGACATGCGGCGGCTTGACCGGCTGATCGCGTTCGATGATGCGAGCGGCGAACTGGCCTGCGAGGCGGGCGTGCTGCTGTCCGACATCATCGATGCCTTCGTGCCGCGCGGGTGGTTCGTCCCGGTGACGCCGGGTACGCGCATGGTGACGATCGGCGGCATGATCGCGAGCGACGTGCACGGCAAGAACCATCACGGCGCAGGTTCATTCTGCGATCAACTGGTCTGGCTCGATCTCGATCTCGGCGATGGCAGGGTGCTGCGCTGCTCGCATCAGGAGAATGCCGACCTGTTCGCCGCGACCTGTGGCGGCATGGGACTGACCGGGATGATCGTGCGCGCCGCTTTCCGCCTCATCCCGATCGAGAGCGCCTGGATGCGCCAGCGGGCAATACGCGTACGCGACCTCGCCGAGGCGATGGCGGTGTTCGAGCAGTCGCACGACTGGACCTATTCGGTCGCCTGGATCGATTGCCTGGCGCGCGGGCGCGATCTCGGCCGATCGGCCATCCTGCTTGCCGAACACGCGCTGGCCGATACGCTGGATGCCACGCGCCGGGCCGCGCCGCTGGCAAGGCCGCCGCGCAAGCGCCGCGCGGTGCCGGTCGATCTGCCAGGCTTCGCCTTGAGCCGCTTCAACGTCCGCGCGTTCAACCAGCTCTATTACGCGCTTCAGCGCCCCGGCGAGGCACTGGTCGCGCTCGATCCCTATTTCTACCCGCTCGATGCCCTGTCCGACTGGAACCGGATCTATGGCCGCCGGGGCTTCGTGCAATATCAGTGCGTGCTGCCGCTGGCCGAGAGCGAACGCGGCCTTCGCGCCCTGCTCGAGACGATCGCGACCGCAGGCAGCGGCTCGTTTCTCGCGGTGCTCAAGCGCATGGGCCCGGCATCGTTCGGCCTGCTGAGCTTTCCGATGCCCGGCTATACGCTCGCGCTCGATTTTCCCGCGACGCCCGCCAATCTGGCGCTGCTCGACCGGCTCGATGCCCTTGTCGCAGACCATGGCGGACGCATCTATCTGACCAAGGATGCCAGGCTGACGGCGCCCATGCTGGCGCTCGGCTATCCCGGGGTCGCGCAGTTTCGCGCGCTGCGTGCACAACACGGGCTCGAGGGCCGCTTTTCCTCGCTTCTTTCGCAACGTCTGGAGCTTTGACGATGATCGCATCTCCTGTCCTCATCCTCGGAGCCCGGTCCGATATCGGCAAGGCGCTGGCGCGTGGCTATGCAGCACAGGGCTGCGAGGTGATTCTCGCCGCGCGCAGCGACATTACCGCCGATGCGACCGACCTCATGCTGCGCTCCGGCGCCCAGGCGCGCGCAGTGCTGTTCGATGTCACCGATGGCGAGCCAGACCGCTTCTTCGAGGGCCTTGGCGTCATTCCGGGCACGGTCGTGATGGTTGCGGGCCTGCTGGGCGATCAGGCCGAATCGGCCGCCGTCGACGCTGCGGCGCAGCAGGTCATGGACAGCAACTATAATGGCCCGGCGCGCTATCTGCTCGCGGCGGCGCGGCGCATGACAGGCGTGCCGGGAGGCTGCATCATCGGGATCAGCTCGGTCGCAGGCGAACGTGGCCGCGCCTCCAATTTCGTCTATGGATCGGCCAAGGCCGGGTTCACCGCCTTTCTGTCCGGTCTGCGCAACGCGCATGCCAGAGACGGGCTGCATGTCATGACGGTGAAGCCCGGCTTTGTCCGCACGCAGATGACGGCAGGCCTGAAGCTGCCGCCGGCGGTGACCGCAGAACCCGGGCAGGTCGCCGAAGCGATCATCCGTGCCCACCGGGGCCGGCGCGACGTCATCTACACGCTGGGCCGGTGGCGGCCGATCATGGCGATCATCCGCGCGATCCCCGAGGGGTTGTTCAAGAAGCTGTCGCTTTGAAGGCTCATCCGCTCCGGGCCTATATATAGTATTAGCTATATTCTAATTATCGCTATCTTGATCAAGAACCGTGGTATTTTAACTAGCTTGCACGCGCCGCTGCTGGCATTCTAACCGCCTGAAAACGCAGACATCGCCCCACTTTCTAACGATCGGAGATGTCGCGTTGAAACTCGCACCGCAGCCGGAGAAGAAACCATGCCGCCGCACAGTGGTCAGTCTGTCGAGCTTGATCCCAAGGTTACCCCCTTGCAGGATCGGGCGCGCGCGACCTACGAGCAGATCATCCAGGCGACCGGGGAACTGCTGCCCGAAGTCGGCATCGAGCGGCTCTCGACGAACATGATCGCCGAGCGCGCCGGGCTGACGCCGCCCGCGCTCTACCGCTATTTTCCCAACAAATACGCTATTCTGAGCGAGATGGGCCGCCGCCTGATCACCGCCGAGAACGAAACCGTCGAGCAATGGCTGCGCAGCGACGAATTCGCCATCGGCAGCGATCTGCAGGCCGAGATCGAAAGCTTCGCCGCGTTGCTCGATCGCTTGCGCGACGTGGTCTTGGCGCATCCTGGCGGCGCCTGGATCTATCGCGCGATGAGCGCCGTGCCCGTGCTCCAGGAGATGCGGCGACGCGCATCGAAGGATTTCATCAAGGTGATCCTTGCGGCGGTGATCGACGATTTCCCGAAAATCGATCAGGAGCGCGTCCGCGGCGCAGTGATGCTGACGTCGATCGTCAACCATGCCGTCACTGAAACCATGGCCGACGACTATCCGACTGCCGAGCTGTTGCGCCGGGAGGCCGCCAAGATGATGAGTCTCTATTACCGTGACGTCGTGATTTCGCGCACACCGGCAATGTCCAGCGAGGACGCTTGAGCTACATTATCCCCAGAAATACGTTGACAGTATACGATTATGAATTTTAATAGTCCTCGCTAACAAGGCGGGGCGCGATGACAGATATTTCGGCGGGCTGGAGCGTGCACGGGCGCGCGACGCTCCAGCGATCGGCGGGCGGCACGATTGCCTGGGGCCAAACCTGGCCAGTCGCCTGGCTGGCACGAGCCGTGACACATCGATGCGAATGCGCTCCCGGTCCTGTTCAAGCTTCGCCGTTCTTTTGCGATCTTCCGTAATCATGGCCCGCATCTCAAGCGCTGCCCGGCGCAGCACCCTTCGCTCTGCCATCCGCACCCGACGTCCCTCTAAACCAGGCCCGGCCGAGCCGGTCGCCGCCCTCAAAGGCAATGTCGCCGGACCGGTCGGCGAAGCCGAACCGGACCCAGGCACCGTCCGGGCGCGGGTGCAGCGCAAGCGCGTCAAGGCGGCGCGCGCAGCGCTGAGGGCACAAAAGCGCCGCACCGGCTTCGGCAAGGCGCTGCGAACCGAAATTCGCGCCAAGCGCCGCGTATCGTCGCGGCGTGCGAGGCTGCGATCCGCTGTTCGGCGTCGCGCGCCAGACTGACCATCGCCGAACTGCCCTGCGGCGGCGTTGCGCCTTGCGCCGAAGCGCTGCTAAGCTTGGGCGATGCTCGATCTGGACCTGATGCCCCGCAAGCTGCCGCAACAGAGCCGAAGCCGCGAAACGATGCAGCGTGTGCTCGACATGGCCGAAACCCTGCTCGTCGAACTGGGCGTGGATGGCTTCAACACCAATGTCCTGGCCGAGCGCGCGTGCGTCGGCGTGCGTGCGATCTATCGCTATTATCCGAACAAATGGGCGATCCTGGTCGAACTGGTCGATCGATCCTATTCGCGTGAGCGCGAATGGGTGGGACATCTCGGCGCACTGAAGCCCGGGGATGACTGGCGCAACGCCACCGACCGCATGATCGACGGCTTCTTTGCCGGGGCCAGCAGTAGCCCGAGCTATGCCGTGCTGCGCGCCGCATGCCAGGTATCGCCGCAGTTGCGCGAGGTGGAGGCGCGCAACGTCGCGCGCTTCGAGGCCGATGTCGCCGAGACGCTGGTCGCGCTGGGCATGGCCAATGAACCCCGCCGGTTGCGGATCGTGGCCCAGATCGTGATCGAGGTGTCGGGACGGCTTATCGACTTGGCGTTGCGGGCGGACAATCCGGTCGAGGCATGTCTGGTGCTCGGTGAGCTCAAGCGGATGCTGCACGATCTGCTGGGCCCGTATTTGCCCGGTTGACCCACAGATATTCGCCTCAGATATCGAGAAAGGGCAAGCCGTGGCTTTGCAGTTGGCGTCATCGATCCCTATGCCATCATGATCTGCATGGGTGACGGTGGAATTCCTCTTTCCAGCTCTTCGTTTCGACGGGACTTTCCGGTTCGGGTTTGATGGTTCCCCTTTGCTGCGGATCCGAGGCACCATCCCGGCCTCAGTGATGGCCTGGTCTTGCAGAGGATCGGCGAAACCTCTTTGGTTGCATGGCAACGCTGCCGCTATCGCCATTCTTCCCCATGGCCGTAAAGGCCATTCCTCGCGCGACAAGAATGGCGCCTGGACAGCGTCCTCCACGGCTGTTGCGGCCCTTCGGGTGCCACGAACCAAAGCCTCTGCCTTCAGACCGCCATCGAGGCTGCGATGGGCGCTGCTTCGAAAAGCAGGAAGGAACGGATCATGGCAACCATTGGAACATTCACTCGCGAGAACGATGCCTATCAGGGAAGGATCTCCACGCTTATGCTGCAGCTACCGGACGTCCGCATCGTTCCTGACGGAACGGGCAGCGCCAATGCACCTACCCACCGGGTCTTTTCCGGTTCGATCGAGATCGGAGCCGCCTGGGCCAAGCAATCCGGTGAAGGCAGATCCTATATTTCGGTCAAGCTTGACGATCCCAGTCTGCCGGCCGCGATCTTTGCCAACCTGTTCGAGGATGATGGCGCCGAGACTCACAGTCTCATCTGGTCGCGTCCAAGAAGGTCCCGGGCCGACTGACGGCGCCTCACCCACCCGGCTTCGCGCCGGGTGGGTGCAAGTTTATCGCTACGGATGGCCGTCGATGGCGCTGCTTGTTCTCATCGGGGTACAAGCGCTCTACCCGATCCGATGCTTCCAGGGCAGAGCATGCCTCGTCCAACTATCGCTCCATGGCGCTTGGCAACCAATCATGGCACGATCCTGAAGCCGGTGCATTTGGCAGCCATGACTTTGCCGATTTCGCCCAGGAGTTCTTGCGGCGAAACCCTGCCTATCGCCAGGCTGTATCCAGTGCGCAGGGACAAGCGGACCTGATCCAGAGCAGCACGCACGAGGCGCTAGCGAATCCCTGGGGACTGTGCTGCTTCTTCGATCCTGACGCATCGCCCAGAGAAAAACCGGCCCTGTGGCGGCCTGCCTGCCATCCTGCAATCCTGGAGATCAGATGCTCCACCGACAGCGCCCCGGCGCTGTTGCCGAAGGGCTATGACCCACTGGCCGAGTTCAAGAGCGGAAATGCTCATCATCTCGTGCTTGCAATGGCAGCATACCGCTTGCGTCTGTGCCTTTGGCAAGCACCAGGCCAGCAGTCACCCGCGATGATCCTGCTCAAGGACAAGAGCCTGGCAGTCCGGCTTGCTGCAGCGGGTCATTATGCAAGGATATGCAAAGAGCAGATCGCCCCGCCACGCCCGCCTTGTCAACCCAGCCCTTATCAGCGCCGTGCGCTCGTGCGTTTGCTCCAGATCAACGATGCCATGGCAGCGGGAGCCACGTGCCGGGACATCGCATCGACCATCGTGTTTCCCAACCATGAGTGCCTGAGCGGCATGGCCTGGAAAGGCTCTGCAGAGCGGCGGCATTGCTGGAGGTTGATTGGCCAAGCCAGGCGCCTGCAGCATGGTGGGCACTTGCGCCTGCTGGCGCTGGCGCGCTCCGTTGGCAAAGGGTGACGAACAGATCGCAATGCAGTCTGTCACTCCCCGCAAGGACCGCTGCTGCGCCATAGATGGAGGCCATTAGCACCGACACGATACTGGTCGATGCTCTCACCGGAGCCTTTCCATGAACGCCATTCCCACTCCAGTTGTCGCCAGATTTCTCAGAACACCCGACGCAGCTGTCCATCTCGGCCTTTCGGCCCGCACCCTCGAGAAGCACCGTTGCTATGGCACAGGGCCTGCTTACCGCAAGCTAGGGGGCCGGATCGTCTATGCCATCAGCGACCTTGATGCCTGGGCGGAAAAAGGTCGGCGACAGTCGACAAGCGATCCCGGCAAGGGGACCGTGCATCCAGCAAAGCGGCTTGATGGCTACACCCCGCCTGTGCGGCGCTAGCGCATAGGATGCCTGCCGTCAGTGGTCGCGCGAACACCCTGTGGCCCCGATCACCAAAGCTCCGCGCAGAAGCGATAGTTTTGGTTGTTTGGCCCAGTCCACCCCCTTGCCGATACCGCGATTCTGGCACTGCCGGTCAATCTACATCCCCTCCCTGCAACCCATCTTCTTGAGGATCAGCAGCGATGTCCAGAGAACCCTCGGCCATAGCTGAACCCGGACGACCAACCGCCCCGGCTCCAGACTTCGCGAATGCTCCGTACAGAGCGGACCGGCTCGCTCACGATGACGCAGTCGACGCGCCACCGGAGGAAGGGCATCCAGATCGATCGGTGTGCCGCAGTTGCGAGCACAGCCCGACCGCAGAGAACTGCACATGTTCGAACACCAGCAGCACGTCAGTGGCGCACAGCGAACTGGCTCTGGCAGTCGTCGAATTCTCACGGCACCGCAGACCCTTTGCGATGTGGATGCGTTTCGGCAAACCGCATCTGACACGGTTTCCTGCACCTGGATGTCTTGCCGAGTGCTATGCACCCGGACAGATTTTCGGACTGGCCAAGTCGGTTTCGCACCGCGACGGTGATGCACAGTCGACGTTCGATATCTTCGAAGTCGGCCAACCCGGCGATGCCGTGATGGCACACCCCGATGTCCGTCCAGGCGCCCATGTCCTCCTGTCGGCCAAGGGTTGGCGCACAGTGTCACGGGTGTTGTCCCTCATCGATGCGATCGAGGCCCTCGGCATTGATCCGTGTTGTCTTGCACCTGCATTCTGGGTCGATATCCAGTCACATCTACCGCCCTGCCGGCGACACGATCCTGGCGCGCCGACACCAACGACAAGCCCTGCTGTTATGGCAAGATCGCTGCCATGAGCCGCCGCTATTGGCTTCCAGCGGGCGCGGCAATAGCGCTGACCTTGGCATCGACGGTGTTGCCCGAACGCCGGTTGCTGATCTGGAACGTCAGCGCATCTGTGCCGACCGGCCCGTACTGGCTTGTTGCCGATGAGCCCTTGCAGATCGGCCATTGTGTTGCCATCAAACCGGCGTCGCAAATCCGCCAGTGGATGGCCTCAAGAGGCTATCTCCCGCCCGGCGTCCCCCTCATCAAGCGCGTTGCGGCGCTCGGTGGGCAGCAAGTCTGCCGGTTTCGGCACGGTATCACGATTGATGGCAGACTGGTTGCACTGGCACGCGCGCGTGACACGCTCGGCCGCCCGCTGCCAGTTTGGAGCGGATGCCGTACCCTTGGCCCCGATACATTCTTTGCACTGAACGAGCACCGCGCCGACAGCCTGGATGGCCGATATTTCGGCCCCATGCCGCGCTCCGTCGTGATCGGCAGAGCCATTCCCGTCCGCCGCGATCCACGGCCCTGGATACACTCCCGGCACCAGGCGGGTCGCAGCAGCGCATGCTCCAACGCCCTGCAACACGAGGATTGATGCCGTGCCTGCATACAGCCAGATAGCGAGCGCCTGCGCAGCGCTCGCAACAGCAATTTCCCTGCCAGTTCATGCACAAGCGACGCGCATGCCAGCCGCTTTGGATTTCACCACGCTGGATTTGCATGTGCGCGAGGCAGCGCAGACGTTCGGCTTGCCAGAGGCATGGATCCATGCAGTGATCAAACACGAGAGCCGCGGCAGACCGAACGCCGTATCGCGTGCAGGGGCCATGGGCCTCATGCAGCTGATGCCGAAAACCTGGCAACGGCAACGCGCGCGCTATGCGCTCGGACATGACCCCTTTGATCCGCGCAGCAACATCCTGGCGGGTACTTCCTACCTTCGCGAAATGTACGATGCTTTCGGGATGCCCGGATGCCTGGCTGCCTATAATGCGGGTCCGGCCCGGTTTCTGCAATGGCGCAACCATGGCAGGGCACTGCCCGCCGAGACACGTTCCTATGTTGCCGCCATTGCAGCGGATATACGACATGCGCCGGGGCCGATCGTGCAGGCTCAAGGCATCAGGGCGACGATGTCATGGACACAGTCACACCTCTTTCCAGCCATGTCGACCGCACAAGTGCTGCCCGACCAAGACTTGGGCCATGGCCAGGCAAGCGCTGCAGACCTGGTCGGGCCAAAGGGTCGAAACCAGCTCTTTGCAGACATTATCCATGGCCAGGTTCCCTGAGGGCTGCGGCCATTGATGATCGCGCCATGGCGGATTGCAGCGAACACCAGGCGGACGTACTTGGCAGATCGAAGCAAAGACGAGCGCATGGCGAGATAAAAGCGGCGATGGCGCCATGACGCTATCCTCATGGTATTCCATGCTAAAATGCGACAGCGCATCAATGCCTTCGCTGTCGCTTATGGTGGAATTCGGCGCGAAACTGCCCCTGTCAGGCGCCATCGGCCAACTCGGGAGCCTTGCGATGGACAGCGAGTTTGACATTGAGATGCACCAGGGACCCAATCGGCGCGGTCTGGCCCACGCTGGGGGAAAGTCGCTGATCGGGCAGGTTGTCATGGCATCCAAACGCCATGCCAGGACCAGCCTTGCAAGGAAATCGGGAAGAGCGCAGGGAACCGGTCGCCATGGACGCGGAAGGGACGCGGCGCTTCGTTTCCGAGCAACCGATAAAGCCCGAAGGGTCGTGATCAAGGCGCGCATCGTGCGCCACACCGGCAAAGCCTTTGCCTCAGGCCCGATGTCTCGTCACATCGCCTATCTGCGACGCGAAGGCGTGACGCGCGACCAGCAGCACGGGGACCTTTTCGATGGCGATAGAGACACAGCCGATGGCGATGCATTTGCCTCGCGCTGCCAAGATGACCGCCACCATTTTCGGTTCATCATCTCTCCCGAGGACGCCACCGAACTGGCAGACCTGAGAGTGTTCACGCGCGAGTTGATCCTCGACATGGCCCGGGATCTCGGTACCGGCCTGGACTGGATAGGCGCCGATCATTGGAACACCGACAACCCACATGTGCATGTCCTTGTCAGAGGCAGGACCGATCAGGGCGCAGATCTGATCGTGGACCGCGAATACATGCGTCACGGACTGAGGTTTCGGGCCGAGCAGCGGGCAACGCTCGAATTGGGAATGCGCACCGACCGGGACATTCAGTCAGCGCGCCATCGCGAGGTCGCTGCAGAGCGATGGACAAGCCTGGATGCAAGTCTCGCACAACTGCAGGATCGCGACGGGCTGATCGATCTTCGCTTCGACCTCGAAGGCGACCGCCGGCATCAGACGTTACTGGCTGGTCGGATCGAAACGCTGGCCAAAATGGAGCTTGCATCTGCGCTGGCACCCGGACTCTGGACGCTGTCGGGCAATGCCGAGGAAGTTTTGCGGCAGATCGAACTGCGCGGCGACATCATCAAGTCGATGCATGCGGGTCTGGAGCGTCGCCTGACTGCTGTGGACCAGCAGCGAGTGCCGACGGACGTATCCGATCGGAGGGATCAGGACATCGCGCCACCGATGGGCCAGGATAATGACCGAGAGCGGCTGCTGCGACCAAGAACCAGCATGGCCAATCCGGGCGATCAAGCTTTGTACGGAGTCCAAAGATCGGATGCGCTTGTCCCGGCCCACGAGAAGCAGCGGTCAGAAAGACTCGATGGTGTTCCAGGTCCAGCCATGGATAGTCTGGCTGACCCCAATCCGATGTCGGTCAGTCAGCAGATCTCGGCAGACGGGCCTACATGGCTGGACGAGCAGCTGATCCTTGGCAGGCCTTGCCAGCCCGATGCTGGGCTGAGCTTGGAAGTCAGGCAAGCGCTTCACGACCGCATGGCGCATCTTGTCAGGCAAGGCATCGCGAGCCAGCAGGACGGTCAGGTGCTTCTCCCATCCAATCTGCTCGATCGCCTGCACCGGAATGAGTTCGAGAAAGTCCAGGAATCCATCAGCAAAACAACGGGCAAACCGATGCTGCCAAGCCAGTTCGGCGAATCCGTCGAGGGCATCTATCGAGGGCAATTCCGGCTGAGCGCGGGCCGATTTGCGCTGATCGACAACGGCTTCGCCTTACAGCTCGTGCCGTGGCAGCGGGAACTCGAACGTCATCTGGGGGACACCGTCTCAGGCCTGGTGAATGAGCATGGCCGGGTGGACTGGAACTTCTCCCGCGAACGGTCGATCGGGCTCTGAATGAGGTCCTTGCGCGAGCGCGTATCTCTGCGCTGCTTGCAACCGCCCCGTTTTGCACTAGAAACATCCAAAATGGATACATTGAGGTGAATGCAGATGGAGCACGATCAGGCACTTGTGACGCTGACCGCAGACATTGTGGTTGCGCATGTCAGCAACAATCATGTTGCGCATGCCGAACTGCCGCAACTGATAACCGCGGTCCATGGCGCGCTTAGCCGAATCCGGAATCCGGAACCTGAATCTTCACAGACACCACAGGAGCCTGCAGTTCCGATCCGCTCGTCGGTAAAGCCCGACCATCTCGTGTGTCTCGAGGACGGGAAGAAGCTGAGGATGCTCAAACGCCACCTCATGGTCCATTACAATCTCACCCCGGAGGCGTATCGGGCGAAGTGGAATCTCCCGAAAGACTATCCGATGGTTGCGCCGAATTATGCGGCGCGTCGGCGGGAACTCGCGCTCGAGATCGGCCTTGGCAGAACCGGTCGCAGCGAAACACCGGCGGCCGAACCCGCACTGGCCCCCACACCTGCACCTGCTGAGGAACCGCAGGGCTGACAATTGCGCAGATGAGACCCGCAAGAGGGGCAAGGCTAGCAGAACTTGCCCCCCTTGCACGGTCCCCCCGGCGCTGACGAACATGTCAGTCCGGGCAAAAGCGGTGTTGAAGCCGTCTGTTGCCCTCGTCAAGGCAGAAGCTTGTTGCCCTGCCCGGAGAGGCCCGAGCACGCCTCTCCACAACGCGCTTGCAACGGGAACGTACCCGATCAGAGCCACGTGTCATGGCAAGATTTACAACGCCTCCAGTGTGTTAGGGGAATTTCCAGCCCCAACCATGCCAGCGTGCAGCATTTGCGGCCCATCCAGGTCGGACGACGCCTAAGGCCCGGGCGCGAACCCCTTTTGCACCGAGGTGCCTGTACCTCCCGACAGCATTTGGCAGGACAACGTTTGCGACAGCGATCAAGGTAATGGCCCCGCTGCGGCGGCTCCTCACCCAGACGATGGCAAGACGCTTCGATGCTGAAATCATGGGCCGCTGGCGGCAACCGGGCCCGTTCTTGAACTTGAAACCAGCTGCAAAAGCCTCGGGCGGTTTTGAACCCGCCGTTTGCACGCCATGATTCCCCTGTCCTTCCGCCCCCCTTGATCCGGCCCAGTGTCTGCGATGATGTTTGAGGTGAGGAGTGTTGCCATGTCCGGAAGCCGTGTTCTGTGGGGGGCCATAATCTCCGTAGCCGCGACCGTGCTTCTGGGTGTCTGGGCTGCCACCCAGTGGACGGCTGCAGCACTGGCCTACCAGCCCGAACTCGGGCCCCCTCTTGGCCACATCTTCGGCTGGCCCGTCTACCCACCTTATGCCCTGTTCTGGTGGTGGTTCAGCTTTGATGCCTATGCGCCGGACATCTTTGATACCGCAGGCATGATGGCAGCTGGCAGCGGACTGGCTTCGGTGGCCGTCGCGATCGGCCTGTCGCTTTGGCGTGCGAGAGACCTGAAGAAGCTCGACACTTACGGCTCTGCGCGCTGGGCAGGGGCGTCCGAAATCGGCGCTGCGCGTCTTCTGGACGATCAGGGCACGGTACTCGGGCGCTGGCACAAGCGGTATCTGCGCCATGACGGCCCGGAACATGTCCTGTGCTTTGCACCCACCCGCAGCGGCAAGGGCGTTGGCCTGGTGGTGCCAACACTGCTGACATGGCCTGAATCGGCGATCGTCCACGATATCAAGGGCGAAAACTGGAACCTGACCGCGGGCTTCCGCTCGAAATTCGGAAGAGTGCTGCTGTTCGACCCGACCAACCCGACATCTGCCGCTTTCAATCCGTTGCTCGAAGTGCGCAGAGGCATCACCGAAGTCAGGGATGTCCAGAACATCGCCGATGTACTCGTGGACCCGGAAGGCTCGCTCGAGCGCCGCAACCACTGGGAAAAGACGAGCCACGCGCTGCTGGTCGGCACAATCCTGCATGTACTTTATGCCGAGCACGACAAGACCCTGGCTGGCGTCGCTGCATTCCTGTCCGATCCCAGTCGTACCTTCCATGCAACGCTGACGGTCATGATGGTGACCCGGCACCTGGGCGACGCCGGTGTTCACCCCGTTATTGCCAGCGCGGCGCGTGAGCTGTTGAACAAGTCGGAAAACGAGCGTTCTGGCGTCCTGTCCACAGCGATGTCATTCTTGGGTTTGTATCGTGATCCGGTCATTGCCAGGGTGACCCGGCAGTGCGACTGGCATATTGCCGATCTCGTCGCGGGCCAACGACCATACACGCTGTATCTCGTGGTCCCCCCTTCAGACATCAGCCGCACCAAACCGCTCATTCGTCTGATCCTCAATCAGATCGGCAGGCGCCTGACGGAGGAACTCGAGACAGCGCACACAAAGCATCGCCTGCTGTTGATGCTCGATGAATTCCCAGCGCTAGGTCGGCTCGACTTTTTCGAAAGCGCCCTCGCGTTCATGGCTGGCTACGGGCTCAAGGCCTTTCTGATAGCCCAGTCGCTCAATCAGATCGAGAAGGCCTATGGCCAGAACAACGCGATTCTCGACAACTGCCATGTCCGGGTGTGCTTCGCGACCAATGACGAGCGGACAGCCAAGCGTATTTCGGACTCGCTGGGAACCGCGACCGAATTGCGGACCATGAAAAACTATGCCGGTCACAGGCTCGCCCCCTGGCTCGGACATCTGATGGTCTCCCGGACGGATACGGCCAGGCCGCTTCTGACTCCTGGCGAAATCATGCAGCTGCCCGATGACGAGGAGATCATCATGCTGGCGGGCGTTCATCCGGTTCGGGCAAAGAAGGTGAAATATTACCGTGACAAGCGGCTGAGCGAGCGCGTCCTTCCCCCTCCAAGCACCGAAGCTGCCCAGGTCAACACCCCCCATCGCAATGACTGGCCGCGGCCAGCGCCTGTGCGCGCGCCTGCCCATGCCCAGGAGACCATCAACATGGCCCCGCCGCAAACACCCCCCGCGATCATGGAAGACGATGGAGGACATCAGCTGATCCTCCCCCTCGACCAGCCGGTCGAGCCCAAGGTGCAAGCACCGCGAGACGAGTTCGATTATTCGGACCGAGCGGAACCGCCTGTTCGGCAGGCAGCCGCTCGGCAACGTCAGATCGAGCTGAAGGCTCAGACTGCGCGACAGGCCACGCTCGACCCGACAGATGGGATTCCCTTATGAAACGCACACGCCATACCTTTCGGCTGCGCCCCGAGCTTGCCGACCGACTCACCGAGTTCGCTGCTCGCAAGCGTGTCTCGCAAGCCGCCGTCGTCGAAGCGGCGCTGGTCGCCTTTTTGTCCCCGGAGGGCCCTGAGCGCCTGGAGGCAGCCTTTGCTCGGCGGCTCGACAGGATGACAAAGCAGCTCGACAAGCTCGGCTACCATGTCGAGGTTGGCAACGAAGCACTCGCCCTGTTCGTGCTGACCTGGCTTACCCAGAATCCAGCGCTTGCAGCTGACGAGCTGCCGGCAGCACAGGCGCAGGCCAAGAAGAGGTTCTCGGCTTTTGTCGCTGCCCTGGCTCGGCGGATGGAAACCGACCAGCGGCTTTCGCCCGGATCCTGATCGGCAACCGACCTTTCGCGTGGTTGGAGCTCGGCAAACCCACTGCCGTGTCACGGGCGACTCGCAGCGCTGCCCATCGGCAAATGTCGGTGTTTTCACTCCATCCAGAACGAAGCCTGATCACGGCCTGAGCCGTTTCTTTCCGACTTTTCGCTGCGCTACGCTGTGATGAAAATGCTGTTGCCGAACATCTCCAGCATGTCTTCTTAGTCTGCCTCGGACACCCATGCGGCACCCGCCCGCACACTTCAGAGGCGCAGATGAACGTCATTCCTCTTCTGTCGGCAAGCGACGAGCGCAGCGCACGCATGCTCCGTACCGCGCTCGGGCCGAATATCGCAGCCTGGCTCGATGATCCTCGGATCGTGGAGATCATGCTCAACCCCGATGGCCGTCTGTGGACAGACAGCTATGCGGGGGGACTGAAGGATTCGGGCATCACGATGAGCGCACAGACCGGCGAACGCATCATTCGCCTGCTTGCACATCATGCCAGCGAGGAAATCCACTTCGATGCGCCCCGTCTGTCGACCGAACTTCCTGTCACCGGCGAGCGGTTCGAGGGGCTGCTGCCTCCACTCGTGGCAGCGCCAAGCTTTGCCATCCGCAAACCCGCCTCGCAGATCTTCAGCCTCGAGGACTATGTTCGGGCCGGTATCATGTGTGCCAAGGCAGCATCCGTCCTTGCCGCCGGCGTCGCAGAGCGGGCCAATATCCTTGTGGCGGGTGGCACGTCATCCGGCAAGACCACCCTGGTCAATGCGCTGCTTGCCGAGATTGCAAAGACGCAGCACCGGGTAGTCCTCATCGAAGACACGCGTGAGCTTCAGTGCGATGCCCCCAATCTCGTTGCAATGCGCACCCGCGCGCGCGTCGCCTCGCTGGCCGACCTTGTACGTTCGGCGCTGCGCCTGAGGCCGGACCGCATTCCGATCGGAGAAGTCCGCGGCGCTGAAGCCCTGGACCTCATCAAGGCCTGGGGAACAGGCCATCCTGGCGGCGTAGGCACCATCCATGCTGGATCTGCCCTGGGCACATTGTCCCGGCTCGAGCAGCTGATCCAGGAAGCCGTCGTGACGGTGCCCCGAGCGCTTATCGCAGAGACCATCGACATCATCGCAGTGCTGACGCGCGACCATGAAGGCCGCAGGCTCACCGAACTGGTCCAGGTTCAAGGGCTCGATGCCTGCGGCCAATACCAGCTCTGCTCGCTGATCAACTCACCTGAAGGAGAAGCCCAATGACCGTTACGAAAAGGCGCCGGATGCATGCAGTCTGGGCGATTGCAGCGAGTGCCGCGCTGATCATTCTCCCGGCTCAGGCCGCTGGCTCGTCCATGCCCTGGGAAGCCCCGCTCCAGGCCATTCTGGAATCGATCCAGGGACCGGTTGCCAAGATCATCGCTGTCATGATCATCATTGCAACAGGCCTTGCGCTGGCCTTTGGCGACACCTCGGGCGGAGCGCGCCGCATGATCCAGATCGTCTTCGGTCTGTCGATCGCCTTTGCTGCCTCTTCCTTCTTCCTGTCGTTTTTCTCGTTTGGCGGCGGAGCGCTGATCTGATGGCCGATCGCCAGCCTTTGGTGACTGCTCCGCTTGCTGCAGCTGTCCACCGAGCGCTCAGCGAACCCATCCTTCTGGGAGGGGCACCGCGTAGCCTCGCCATCGCCAATGCGACACTGGCCAGTGCGATCGGGCTGGGCCTGCGGCTCTGGCTTGCAGGTGTCGTGCTCCTCATTCTGGGCCATTCGGCGTCAGTCTGGGCTGCGCGGCACGATCCCCAATTTGTCGAAGTCACACGGCGGCATCTGCGGCTGCCGGGCTATTTCAGGGTCTGACAGTCATGATGTCTCTGCGCGAATATCGCAACAAGGCCGACAGGCTCGCCGATTTCCTGCCCTGGGCAGCTCTGATTGCACCGGGCGTGGTGCTCAACAAGGATGGCAGTTTCCAGCGATCGGCGAGATTCAGGGGACCGGATCTCGACAGCGCAACCCCTTCGGAACTTGGCGTGGCAGCAGCGAGAATCAACAATGCCCTCCGCCGCCTCGGTTCATCCTGGGCCGTCTTTGTCGAAGCTGCACGCAGCCCGGCGCAGGACTATCCCCCTAGAACCTTCCCTGATCCGGTATCGGCGCTGGTGGATGAAGAGCGAGCAGCCCAGTTTGCCGAACATGGCGCGCATTTCGAAAGTCGCTATTTTCTGACCTTCGTCTGGATGCCCCCCGCCGAAGAAGCCGCGCGGCTCGAAGGCTGGCTCTATGAGAACGGGGCCAGGGCCGGGATCGATCCCCGGCAGATGCTGGCATTGTTCACAGACAGAACCAGTCGATTGCTCAACCTGCTGGAAGCCATTTTCCCCGAAGCGGCGTGGTTGGACGACAAGGAAACCCTGAGCTATCTGCACAGCTGCATCTCGACCCGACGGCAGAGCGTTGCTGTTCCTGAGATACCCATGCATCTCGATGGGCTGCTGGCAGACATGCCGCTTTGCGGGGGCCTCGAGCCGAGGCTGGGAAAGGCATATTTGCGCACTGCCACCATCAACGGGTTCCCAAGCGCCACATTCCCGGGAATGCTCGAAGAGCTCAACACGCTGGCATTCGAATATCGCTGGATGACCCGCGCCATCATGCTCGACAAGATCGATGCGACGCGGATCCTGGGCAAGATACGGCGGCAGTGGTTCGCCAAGCGCAAGTCACTCGCTGCCATGCTCAAGGAGGTCATGACCAACGAGGCTTCGGTCCTGCTCGACAGTGATGCTGCAAACAAGGCCGACGATGCTGATCTGGCGCTTCAGGAGCTTGGCGCCGACCTCCACGGCATGGCCTATGTCACAGCCACATTGACGGTCTGGGACGAAGACCCTGCCCTCGCGGCCGAGAAGTTGCGGCAGGTTGAGAAAATCATTCAGGGCCGCGACTTCACCATGGTAACCGAAGGCGCCAATGCGGTGGAGGCATGGCTTGGCTCGCTTCCTGGCCATCTGTACGCAAACGTGCGCCAGCCGCCGATAACGACCATGAACCTCGCGCATATCGTGCCCGCAGCCGCCATCTGGGCTGGTCCGGCATGCGACCAGCATCTCGGCGCGCCAGCGCTGCTCTATGCGCGAACGCAAGGATCGACACCATTTCGGCTATCGCTGCATGTCGGGGATGTGGGACATTGTCTTGTGGTCGGGCCGACAGGTGCGGGCAAGTCGGTGCTGCTGGCCCTGATGGCTCTCCAGTTCCGCCGCTATGCCGATGCGCAGGTGTTCGCATTCGATTTTGGCGGCTCGATGCGGGCTGCTACCCTGGGATGCGGCGGTGACTGGCAGATCCTCGACTCTGGTGACGCATCGGTGCACCCAGACATCCAGTTGCATCCCTTGGCACATATCGACGAGCAAGGCGAACGCACTTGGGCCAGCGAATGGCTGATAGCCGTCCTTTCCGGCCAGGGCGTCGCGGTCGACGCCTCGGACAAGGAGCAGCTCTGGTCTGCCCTCACATCGCTGAGTTCCGCTCCCCCTCAGGAGCGAACCCTGACGGGACTTACCGTTCTCCTCCAATCTGCCAAACTCAAGCAGGCGCTCCTGCCCTTCTGCGTCGGCGGAGCCTATGGCCATTTGCTCGACGGAGAATGCGAGCAACTAGGCGAAAGTCGTTTCCGCACATTCGAAACCGAGGGGCTGATCAACTCGGCTGCTGCGGCTGCCGTCCTTCTGTATCTCTTTCACCGGATCGAAGCACGGCTCGATGGGTCACCCACCCTTATCCTTATTGATGAGGGCTGGCTCGTGCTCGATACCCCTGAATTCTCGGCGCGACTGCGTGAATGGCTCAAGACGCTGCGCAAGAAGAATGCCAGTGTGCTGTTCGCGACCCAGAGCCTTGCCGATATCGAGACATCCAGCATCGCGCCGGCGATCGTGGAAAGCTGTCCGACCCGCATCTTCCTGCCAAACGAGCGGGCCGCAGAGCCTCAGATCATGAGCGTCTATCGTCGCTTCGGCCTCAACGACCGGCAAATCGAGATCATTTCCCAGGCCGTACCCAAGCGAGACTATTACTGTCAGTCTGCGCAGGGCAATCGCTTGTTCGATCTCGGACTGAATGAGGTCGCGCTCGCCTTTTGCGCCGCGTCCTCCAAGGCGGATCAGCGCGCGATATCCCAGATTGTCGCAGAGCATGGCCTGCATGATTTCGGCCAGCGCTGGTTGATGCACCTTGGACTTGGCTGGGCTGCCGACCTCCTCGCTCCCAGGATGACTTCCGATCTCTGACCGATGTTTCGCTGTCCTGCTTTGTGGAGACCTGACCATGCCTGTTGCACATGACCGATCCGCCAATTCTCGGCGTATTGCGCACAGCCTCTTGCTCACGGTCACTGTGGCTTTCCTCAGCTGGGCCGAGCCGGTCCCGGCTCAATTCGGCCTTGGCGGAATTGTCTATGATCCTACCAACTATGCGCAGAACGTGCTCACCGCGGCCCGAACGCTCGAACAGATCAACAACCAGATCCGCATGCTGCAGAACCAGGCAGCCCAACTCCTCAATGAAGCGCGCAATCTCGAACAGCTTCCCTTGAGCGTACTGGAGCCGCTGCAACAGCAGATGCGCCAGACACAGCAGCTGCTGGCGAAAGCCAGGGGCATTGCGCATGACGTGCAGGTTATTGAGCGAGACTTCGGGCGGACCTATCGCGACATCGACCTGAGTGCCAGCCAGCGTCAGATGGTGTCAGGTGCACATCAACGCTGGCACGCATCAGTTGCAGCCTTTGAGGATGCGCTGAAAGTTCAGGCTGGTGCCACCGCCAATATCGAGGGATCGAGGCAGGCGATCGATGTTCTGGTTTCCGCTAGCCAATCCTCGACCGGAGCACTGCAGGCCGCGCAGGCTGGCAATCAGCTTCTCGCTCTCCAGTCGCAGCAGTTGTCCGACCTCATTGCCACTTTTGCCGCAATGGCGCGTGCCCAGACCCTCGATGCTGCCAGCGCCGCCGCAGCCAAGGCTCAGGCGCGAGAGCAACTGCGGCGATTCCTGAACGTCGGCAAGTCAAACCGGACTGCAGCCCCGATCCAGCCGAAGGAGCGTTGAGCATGGGCGGGACCGGGGTTGTGGACAGGTTTCTCGAGGTCTTTACCCGGTACATCGATTCCGGCTTCGGACTCGTGGCAGGAGAGGTGTCCTTCATCGCGACGACCTTGATCGTTATCGATGTAACGCTGGCTGCACTGTTCTGGGCCTGGGGCGAAACCGACGACGTGCTCGCCCGCTTGATCAAGAAGACGCTGTTCATCGGGACATTTGCCTATGTCATCGGCAATTGGGGTGCGCTGGCGCAAATCGTGTTGCAGAGCTTTGCGGGCCTGGGCCTGAAGGCAAGCGGCACCGATTTGGATGCAAGCCAGCTTCTCGCGCCGGGCAGGGTCGCTGAGGTCGGGCTTGAAGCAGCTCGGCCCATGCTCGATGCCATTGCCGATCTGCTCGGCTTTGTCAGCTTCTTCGAGAACTTCCTTCAAATTGTCATTCTGCTTGCTGCCTGGGCCCTGGTCGTTGCTGCCTTCTTCATCCTGTCCATCCAGCTCTTCGTGACCCTCATAGAGTTCAAGCTGACAACGCTTGCAGGCTTTGTGCTGATCCCGTTCGGACTGTTCGGAAAAACAGCCTTCATGGCCGAGCGCGTTCTCGGGAATGTCGTGTCCAGCGGTATCAAGGTGCTCGTGCTCGCAGTCATTGTGGGGATTGGATCGACGCTGTTCGCGCAGTTTGCCGATGCTATCCCCCAAGAGCCGACAATTGATGATGCTCTTGCAATAGTGCTCGCGAGCCTGACGCTGATGGCGCTCGGCATCTTCGGCCCCGGGATCGCCAATGGCATCGTGGCGGGCGGACCGCAGCTTGGCGCAGGCGCAGCAGCAGGAACGGCTCTGCTCGCGACGGGAGGTGCATCGCTCGGATTGGGCGCGGCGCGACTGGCTGCAGGGACAACTGCATCGCTGGCGACTGCAACTGCGCAAACCGCCTCCAAGGCGTCGGGAGGGACGCTGACAGCCTATGCCATGGGCTCTGCAGGCCGGGAAGGCAGCCAGGCGGTTCGCGCCGGACTGACCGCCGTTGGTGAAGCTGCCCTCGGAACCGCAGTGTCCCCGTTGCGCAGCATGGGGAAGGCATTGCGTTCGTCGTTCCGCGAAGGAGGGCGTGCCGCCATCATCAATGCAGGTGGCACCATCAAGTCTCCATCGGACCCCGTTGCTCAAAATTCCTCCCCATCCTCCTCCAACATGCCTTCATGGGCAAAGTCGATGCGCCAGCGACAGAGCCTGGCGCATGGTGCCAGCGTGGCTGCCCACGCGCTTCGATCGGGAGATAGTGGAGGACTGGGGGCCTCGATCGATCTCACGCAAAGGGACTGACCATGTTCAAACGATCATCGATCCGCTACGGCAAGACGCCAGAACCGCAAACGCCCTATCAGCGCGCCTTCCAGCTCTGGGATGAGCGCATAGGGTCGTCACGGGTCCAAGCGCGCAACTGGCGCTGTGCCTGTTTCGGCGCATTGGGTCTATCAGCCCTGCTCGCCGGAGGCCTGGTCTGGCAGTCATCACAAGGAACGATAGTTCCCTGGGTCGTCCAGATCGACAAGCTGGGCGATGCCCAGGCGGTGGCAAAGGCCGATCGTGACTACACTCCATCGGATCCGCAGATCGCGTTCCACCTTGCCAGGTTCATAGAACAGGTCCGCAGCCTCCCGGAAGATGCGGTTGTCGTTCGTCAGAACTGGCTGCGCGCCTATGACTTCGTAACCGATCAAGGCGCCCTTGCGCTGAACCAACATGCGCGAAACGAGGACCCGTTCCAGCGTGTCGGCAAGGAGCAGACTGCCGTCGAGATCACCAGCGTTATCCGCGCCTCGCCCTCAAGCTTCCGCGTTGCATGGATAGAACGCACCTACCGCGCAGGAAGCCTCTCCGACACCAGCCGTTGGAGCGCAATCATGACGGTCGTCATTCAGCCGCCCAGGCAGCCCGAACAGTTGCGCAAGAACCCCCTCGGTATCCTGGTCAATGCCATCAACTGGTCGAAGGAGCTCGGTTCATGAAATTCCTCACCTGCTCGCTAAGCGCGGCCACTGCGCTGGCCTGGCTCCTTCCGGCATCCGGCTCCTCAACGGCTCAACCCGCCGCGCCGGCATGGGCCGCCTATCAGGCCCTTTTGGACCGCCATCATTTACAGATCGCCGCCGATCCGTGGCGGGTGCTGCCCGCAACGGTCACCACTGCCCGGCGGACGCCAGGCGTTCTGGCTCCGGTCGAGAGGGTGGGAGCTGCGAACCATGCCGCGCGTATCGAACCTGACCAGGGCAGCTTTGCCAATGCCATCCAGCGGTACCCTTTTGTCGAAGGCTCATTGTACCAGGTCTATACAAAGCCTGGTCAAGTCACCGATATCGCGCTCCAGACCGGTGAAAAGCTGGTTGGCCCGGGCCCGGTGGCAGCAGGCGACACAGCCCGATGGATGATCGGAAACACAATCAGCGGGGCTGGAGCGGCCCAGCAAGTGCACATCCTGGTCAAACCTACGCGCAGCGATATCGCGACCAACCTGGTGATCAACACCGACCGCAGGACTTATCATATCGAGCTGCGATCCAATGCGCAGACCTATATGGCATCTGTGTCCTGGAGTTATCCGCAAGACGATCTCATAGCGCTGCGCCAGGCCGCAATCGCGGAGGAGCGCACAGCGCCCATTGCTTCTGGCCTCGACATCACCCGATTGAATTTCGGCTATGCCATTTCGGGTGACAAGCCGGAGTGGAGACCCATCCGCGCCTTTGACGACGGTATTCGGGTCTATGTCGAATTTCCCCAGGCTGCCGCCCAGACTGAACTCCCACCTCTTTTCGCCATAGGAGCAAGCGGCCAAGCGGAGATCGTCAACTATCGTGTGGCTGGGCGGTACATGATTGTCGACAGACTGTTCCCATCAGCCGAGCTGCGGCTCGGAGATGGCAAGCGGCAGCTCAAGGTGCGCATAACATCCGCTCGCAGGAAGACATCATGACGTCGGCGGAATCACAGATGCCGGCGCAGCCCTCCGAGCTGGCGCCGGAAACCATCGTCAGACTGCGGGACGATCCGCCGCGCGTCATGCGCCTGTCCAGGAGGGTCATTGTTTCAGCAGCCGGGATCGCCAGCGCGGTCGTGATCGCGACGGCGGTCTATGCCCTGCTGCCGGAGCAGAATGCACCCCCTAGAGAATTGTTCAAGACCGGCGCAGTTGCCCTGCCAGAACAACTCACCAACGGCCCTCGCGACTATGGCGGGGCGCCCAAACTCGGCCCGCCCCTGCCCGGCGATCTCGGAAAACCGATCCTCGATGCCGGCAATCCGCTGCCTGAGGCCGATCCACCGCCAATTGCCGCGCCCTCCTTCCAAACATACGCAGCGCCGGAAGTGCGAGCATCCAGCGGACAGGCTGACGCATTGCGGCAGCAGCGCGACGCTGCCCGTGCCAGTCAGCTGTTCTTTCCCAGCCGGGCACAGCCAGACCCGCAAGCTGTCGGCCCTTACCCACCTGCTTCCGACGTCATAACAAGCCAAAACCGTTTGGCGGCGACCAGCAAAGAGGACTCAGATGGCCGGCTCAGTAAACCAGCCAACCCGCGAGTCATTCAGGCAGGCACGGTGATTGCTGCTGCGCTGATCACCGGAATCCAGTCTGATCTGCCCGGCATGGTCATCGCGCAGGTGACAGAAAATGTCTATGACAGCCCTAGCGGCAGCATACTGCTTATTCCCCAGGGAGCCCGCCTGATTGGCGATTACTCGGCAGATGTCGGTTTTGGGCAGAACCGTGTCCAGCTCCAATGGACGCGCCTCATCCTGCCTGATGGCCGGTCCCAGCAGCTTGCAAGCTTCCCAGCGACGGATACTGCCGGATATGCCGGACTCAAGGACAAGACCGACTACCATTGGGCAGGCGTGTTCAAGGCAGCAATGATCTCGACCCTGCTGGGCGCGGGAGCAGAATTCGGGGCAGGCGACGACGGGAATCTGGTCCGTGCCTTGCGCAGGGGCTCGCAAGACAGCATCAACCGCGCCGGCGAGCAGATTGTTTCGCGCGAACTGAACATTCGTCCGAGCCTTACCATCCGTCCCGGATTTCCAGTCCGGGTCATGGTGACCCGGGATTTCATAATGGACGACGCACGATGACCAGAATTTCACTTGCTGATATCACCGACGAGAAGCCCGTGAGGCTGACCGTGGAAATGCCCGCGAAACTGCACCGGGACCTACAGGATTACTGCATCGCGCTGAGCAAAGGCGCGACGGCCGCCGTCCCCTCACCCGAGCGGGTCATTCCGGCCATGATCGAACGGTTCATTGCCTCTGATCGCTCCTACGCCCGGGAAAGAAGGCAGGTCCGCCGCTGATAATCGCGCAAGCCAGTCTCAGGTCAGGCCATACGATTGCGCCTGCCTCCTGCCTCAGTGAGGCCGAGCTCTAGCGGCGGCGGGTTACCGGTGGACGCAGGCGGATGGCAAGCGACAGGACGGCAGGCCACAACAGCGTGTTGAGGACGTCCATCGACGTGTCCGGCCACCGCCACGACCCGTAATGAAGCCGGTCCATGATCTCATTGCCAAGTTCGGCAACAACGACAAAGGCCAGCGGAACGAGAGTACCCAGCGACTTTCTGGTCAGGAGCCGGGCGAGCAGGAGGACCGCCATGCCGGCATGAATGTGCAGAATAGTATCAGGCAGGCCGGTTCCGTCCCCGATCCATTGGATAAAATCGACGTACAGGGACAAAACATCTGAACTTTGGCGAGTCATCGTTAACCATCCTGTTGGCTTGAGGCGCACAATGGGCACTTGTCGCCTTGGCGCCCATATAAGGAAAAGCAGCGCCAAGGTCCTGAAAGGACGCGGCCTATACACCATTGACGCGCCCTGGGTACCAGAACCGGGCGGAACCAGCGCAAGAGCGGTCAGCAATGATCTGCGCTGGCGATGTCGGATTGGTTGCTTTTCTGCTGCAGGGGCTGCGGATTGCCGGCCCGATCACCGACTGCAGGACCACCAGCAACGATGCTTCGCAGACTGTGTAGCAAGGGGTTGGTGTTGCCAGGACTCCAGTAAAGGGCATGCCCAGTGCCGACGGGCCTGTTGCCACCCGCCTCGACCAGCGGCTCAGCAAAGATCTGGCTCGACCAACGCGCGTCTGGGTGACCTGCGGGCGCGATCACGGCGTCTACATGTTTGGCTTCAAGTTCAGCGAACAGGGTCTTCGGCCCGCGCTCGTGTCCTTCCAGGCGTACATCCGGATGCAGCGTGAGAAAGTCACAAACGGCCTGGCGGCCTGCCCCGGAAAACAGATCTCCGACATAGCCGAGCGAGAGTCTGGGCATGGCAGCACGCCGGAGGGCCACGGCCTGCTGCTCCAGTCGGCCCGCGCGATCCAGCAGCTCCCTGGCTTCCGCCAGAAACAATCGAGCACGCGGGGTAGGCCTGGCTCCGCGCGTTGTCCGTTCGAAAAGTCGGAACCCCAGCTGATCTTCGAGCCTTGCCACCTTGCGGCTCAGCGTCGACTGTTTGACCTGGAACCCCCCTGCGGCCCGCGAAAAGCTGCACTGTTCGGCTGCTGCCAGAACATAGGCGAGATGACTAAGGTCAATCATGCGCGCATGCGGCCACGCCGCAGCAGGTCAGGTGAAAGGCTGGCATTCATGGTTCACCACAATCTCATCGACTTGCAGCCCTTGCCAAGCCGCTTGGCTTAAACAATCATGCCTATGCCCGCTCGGTTGCGCCGACTGTTGGCATCCCCCCGCATCTCGCCGAAAATGCGCCGATGGCACCGCTTTGGTCCGCAAGAACTGCCGTGTTCGCACCCGAATCTGGCGAATCGCATAACGCTGACGTTGTTTTCGGTTGTCGCGGTCCACGACGCTGGCCATTTGCACCTTGCTGGCGGGGGAGCCGTCAGCTTCAGGCAGTATGCCCGACAAAATTTGGCGGAAATGGTTCATACTCGCCGTATCATCGCCATGCGAACTGCATTTTTTCAGACTGTCCGCTTGCGTGACTCGCTTGGCAACGCACTGCTGCTAAGTCCGTGTCGCCGGGTGCCGTGAAATAGCGCCAGATGCTGAGAGCCGGGGGGCCTGTGGCTTTAAGCCCGTTGGCCGGCAGCGCAACTGGGGCAAATAGCGGGCCTTCATGTGCAGGAGGTTCCAACACCCGGCCCCTGTTTTGACTTCTCGGCAGGGATTGCTTCAGCCCGCAATTCGCGCAAGCGTCGATGTGTTGCCGGCCGTTCCGGCAGCGGGGCGTGGAAACCCCTGTACACTCGCCAGGTAGAAGCAGATTGCTGGCTCCAAGCCGGCATGATTCATCTCAGGCGGCATGGATGCACGGCGAGGCATTTGCCACGCCTGTCTCCCTCACAGGCTTCCTGCCTGCCCGATCGGCAGGCTTTGAAAGCGCCCCTCTCCTAGAGGGATTGCTGCTGCCATGCCTGATCGCCCTTCATGCTCGATGCCGCCCGAAGCTCACCAAGCCTCGGCAGCGCAATCCGACCTGGAATTGCTCTATCGAAATCATTGCGAATGGCTGCGACGGGCTTTGCGTTACCGGCTGCGCGGAGCGAACATCGAGATCGAGGATGTCGTGCAAGACACCTATGTGCGCATCACCCGCTATGACAGCAGCACAGCGCAGCATAAGCCGAAGGCCCTGCTCTTGCGTATCGCGCTCAATCTGGCACGAGACCAATTTCGCCGGCAGTCGCGGCAGGCGGCCAATGACGTTTGCGCTCTGGAAAACACCTCAGAGGAGGGTGATCAGGAATACCTCCTCGCGCTCAAGGAAGCGATTCTGGGATTACCGCCTGATTTGCAAAAGGTGTTCCTACTGGCGCGATTTACGCCATTATCGAACGCACAGATTGCCAAACAACTGGGTGTATCTGTAAAGACGGTAGAGTATCGGATGCACCAGGCCATGATGCTCTGCTCGCAAAGGGTTGAACGATGAGCACCCCGTTTTCCGAAGAACCGGGGTCTCCATCAGATCGTAGCGAAAGCGAGGCAGCTACCTGGCTCGTACGTCTGAATGCACGGACGGTCGATACTACCGAGCTCGAGGCGTTCTTTGCCTGGCGCCGCAGCCCCGCCAATGCAGAGGCCTATGACCGACTGGAGGCACAATGGCGGGAAAGTCGGCGACTGGCAGACGATCCGGATATTCAGTCTGCCATTCGAGTCGCTCTGGAACCTGGACCAACAAGGTCCAGGCGGCTGATCCCTATAGCGCTCGCCGCAGGCATTGTGTCGCTGCTCGCGACCATGGCCTTCCTCTACCTTTCACGGGAAGCGGTCTTCGAAACCGACATCGGCGAGCAGAGGCTCGTCCAACTCGACGATGGCAGCAGGGTCCATCTGGATACTGGCACCAGGGTCCGCATCAGCAACGCGAACAGGCGTGCTCTGATGCTCGACCGCGGCAGAGCATTATTTGATGTCGCCCGAGATCCGTCCCGCCCGTTCACCGTAACCGCCGATGGCACGGAAATTCTGGCCCTGGGCACCCGTTTCGAGGTCGAACAAACTGCCTCGGGTGTGTCCGTTGCCTTGCTGGAGGGGCATGTTCGTGTGCAGAAGGCAGTTTCCGGGACTGAGAATACCACTCTGGACCTCTATCCAGGGCAATCGGTGACAATAGGCCCTGCAGGTCCAGGCGAGGTGCTTCCTGCCAACCTAGACGTTGTAACCGCCTGGACCGAGGGACGCCTCGAGTTCAATGAGACCCTTCTTCGCGAGGCCATTGTCCAGGTCAATCGCTACAGCCGCATGAAACTTCGGATCAGTACAAACCGCTGGGCAAACGAACGTGTCACCGGCAGCTTTGCCGTGGGCGACACCGCAGCCTTCGTGGATGCCGTCACCGCACTTTATCCTCTTGTGCCAGTCAAGCGGCCCGATGGCACGCTGGAGTTGCAGGAGCGATAGCTTGCCATTCGGGAAAATATTGGCGACGCTTTAGGGTGACCCCCCTTCCGGATCGTTAAATACTGAGAGGGGGTCATCAGCAAAACCGCGAACTCCCTGTAACAACGATATGGGAGGCCCTGCACATGACATGCCGACGAGCATCAATAACAGCAATATGGCGAATAATGGCGCCGGCCTTGTTGGCGAGCAGTGCCCTCACAGTTCTTGCAACCGCGCCGCTGCACGCAAAGCCCCAAGCCGAAGTCTTCCAGTTCGACATCCCTGCCGGCTCGCTGGATCAGTGCCTCCGCCGCTATATTGCACAGACTGGCCGACAGCTGCTGTATCCCTCCGCACTTGTTTCGGCACGCCAGGTGCGCGGCATAAAGGGCGAAATGGATGCAGATCGGGCGCTGCAGCTGCTGCTCGCGGGTCAACCCATCTCATACCGCAAACGCGGTCGCAACGTCATCATCCTGCTGGCTGCCAAGACGCCCGCTCCCAGCACCCCTTCGGTTCGCAAGCCGCGGGAAGCGACACGGGCAAAACCGGCCGCATCCCTGCCTCCAGCACCCGTCCAAGCCGATGAGCTGCAAGAGCTGCCCATCGTTGTAACGGGAAGCAACATCCGGTCATCCGGAGCAGGGGTTTCGCCACTGATCGAATTGTCCGCAGAGGATATCGAAAGGACAGGCAGTGGCACGATCGGAGAAGCGCTGGCTCTGCTACCGCAGAATTTTGGTGGGACTGGCAACGAGGATACCAGCCTGACCGGCAGTGATCGGACAATCAACAATCTGGGATTGGGTGCAAGCGTCAACCTGCGCGGCCTCGGCTCCGATGCGACCTTGACCCTGGTGAACGGCCGCAGAGTAGCTGGCTCAGGTGGCCGCGGCGACTTCACGGATCTTTCGACCATCCCCCTTGGGGCGGTAGAAAAGATAGAGGTGCTCCCCGATGGCGCCTCAGCCCTTTACGGTTCGGACGCTGTGGGTGGGGTGGTCAATCTGCTGCTCCGGCGAGACTATGACGGGGCGGAAACCCGGTACCGGATCGGAAGCGTGACACGTGGGGCCAGCCAGGATGTCCAGTTCGGCCAGCTCATCGGCACACGCTGGGACACAGGTCATGTGCTTGCAGCCTATGAGTTTCAGCGTCGCGAGGCCCTGAACGCAGCATCGCGCGCCTATACACGGTCGGCCGACCTGCGGTCTCTAGGTGGCAATGACTATCGGCTGTTCTTCGCCTCGCCTGGCACCATTGTGGTGCTTGACCCCGTCCGGCGAACATTTGTCCCAGCCTTTGCCATTCCAGCCGGTCAGAACGGCATCGGGCTGTCGCCAGCAAGCCTGACCCCAGGCCAGAACCTCTCGAGTCCCCGCGAGCAGGTCGACCTGCTTCCTCAGCAAACCCGTCACAGCGTCTACATTACAGGCGAGCAGAAGCTGACCAATGGGGTGACAGCCTATGCCGAGGGTCGATACACCCAACGCGCCTTTCGTCACCTCGCCCAGCCATCGCTTACAGTCATGTCCGTCACACGGGCGAACCCTTTCTTCGTCTCGCCGAACGGAACGTCGGTCACGAACATTGCCTATCTCTTCGACAAGGATCTTGGTCCCCTTGAGACACGCGGCAATGTCGAAGCCTGGTCGATGACCGGCGGTATTCGCGCCGAACTTGGCGGCGACTGGCAGCTTGACGGGTTTGTGTCACTGGCGCGGCAGAGCGACTATCGCCGCAATGACAATATCCTCAACGCGACCGCATTGAACGAGGCGCTCGGCACCACCCCCGACGATCCGCTGACATCATTCAGCACTGCGCGTGATGGCTTCTTCAATCCTTTCGGACAGGGGCGCAGCAACACGGCTGCCGTGCTCGACTTCATTGGGAGCGGCTTTATCGAGGAGCGTTTTGAAAACGGCCTGTTCAATGGGAGCATCACGGCTGACGGGACCCTGTTTGATGGTCCGGGCGGTGCCATCAAGATTGCGCTGGGCGTTCAGGCGCGGCGCGAAGACTTCTCTCGCGACACGCTCAGCTTTATTTCCGGGAGATCGCCGGCTCCGGGCACACCCGTCGATGCTGATCGTTGGGTTGCGTCGGCATTTGCCGAGATTGCCGCGCCCATTGTTGGGCCCGACAATGCCGCACCGGGTATCGAGCGGCTCAACCTGTCTGCAGCCGTCCGGGCGGAGCACTATTCGGATTTTGGGACAACGATCAATCCGAAGCTCGGCCTCTCGTGGCAGCCATTCGCCGGCCTTCTCCTCCGCGCGAGCGCTGGCACCTCATTTCGTGCCCCCGCTCTGCTGGAGGTGCGCGATGCCTTCCGCATATCCAATACCCAGCTGCCAGCCATAGGTGGCGGGAACCGACAGGTCATCTCGCTTGGGGGAGGCAATGCAGATCTTGAACCTGAATCTGCACGATCGCTGACCATCAGCGCCACGGTGGCGCCACCACGCGTGCCAGGTCTGTCGCTCGAGGCGAACTATTTTCAGACGCAGTTTCGAGACCGCATCGGTCAGCCTGCGAACGAAAACATCCTCCAGGCACTTACCAATCCCATTTTTGCTCCCTTTGTGACCTTTATCGATCCGGTCGCCAATCCTGAAGACAGGGCAAGGGTGATCGCCCTGATAGGCAACCCGAACTCGACCATCCAGCCGACGATCAATCCTTCGGTCTTCAGCGCCATCGTCGACGGACGATTCGTCAATTCGGCGCGTGTGGACATCCGCGGGTTCGACCTCGCGGCCCGCTACCGGGTCAGCATTGGCGAGCACCGACTTGCCTTCAGTGCCAGCGCCTCCATTCTGGTCGATTTCAAGGACCAGATCACGCCACTATCCCCGCTGGTCGAAAGAGTTGGCACCCTCGGCAATCCGGTTGATTTCCGGCTCCGGGCGACAGCGGACTGGTCTTGGCACGAGTTGGGCGTCAACCTGGCCCTGAACCATGTCGGCCCCTATACCGACAATATCAGCCTTCCTTCGCGCCCGATCAGCGCATGGACGAGCATCGACCTTCAGCTGAGACTGTCCTCGGCGGACAAAACAGGCCTGGCAAGGGGTCTCAGCGCAGCTCTGACGATACAGAACCTCTTTGACCGCGACCCACCTTTTGTCGATCGGTCGCTCGGTTTCGGCTACGATCCAGCAAATGCCGATGTGCTTGGCAGGTTCATCGCCCTCCAGATCAAGAAGCAGTGGTAGTCGCGCGCCGAGCCTAGCCATCTTCCCATTTCGATGAAGGACAAGCCATGCGTGTTTCATGGATTGCTGCGCTGTGCCTGCTGTCGGCAGGTCCGGCAGCCACCAAGCCCTATCAGATCGAAGATATGCTCAAGCTGCAAAGCTATGGCAAAGCCCTGGTCTCGCCTGACGGCCAATGGGCCGTAGTCGAGCGCTTCAGGCCTTACGACAGCGCTGCCGCCTATGGCTTCGATGTCTTCAACAAACGAATGCTGGGTCAGATATGGAAAGTGGATTTGAATGACGGAAGGCCACCAGAACTCCTGTTCGAGCAGGATCCTGATGCTGGCTACTGGGCGGGCAGCCTGTCTCCCGACGGGCTACACCTGACCGTGTTCCGTCTGGAAACAGACAAATTGTCTCTTGGCATCGTACGCACCGCCGATCGATCGGTCCGATGGCTCGATATCAATCCAGTCGCTGCCTTGCTCAATCCGGTGCCCATCTGGCGCGGAAACAAGCGACTGATCGTCCTCGCCAGCGAAGCAGACGAAATTGCCTACCCTCTCGATTCGGGCAACAGATTGCAGCGCAGGCTTCCCGTCCTATGGCAGCACACTGCGTCTGGCCAGATCCCGGGCATGACCTTGACTACCAGCAAATCCATAACCCCGTCGGGCCAGCGCTCCCATCGCCAGGTAATGGAGATCGACCTTGAGAGCCATGGCCAGCGCCTCCTCGCCAGGGGCGAGATCGTCGATCTGGCGGTTTCAACCAACAGAAACTGGCTGGCCTTGCTCGAGGAAACGTCCGATGCAGCGCCGGCCCCAGCAGAACCGGTTTCCCCCAATGCGCGTCCAAGGCACCACCGCGTCCAGCTGGTATCGCTTACAGACGGCCAAGTGATGCAACCCTGTCCAACATGCGATATCCAACCCGGCCTCTTGGCATGGTCGGACCGGAGTTCCTCGCTGATCGTCTCCGTCCGTTCCGCGCAGTCGCCCCAAGGCCAGTTCATGCGCATCGATCCGGACAAAGGCTTGGTCGTTGCGCTCACCGATAAGCAGAGTCAGCCCTGGGTTGCAGACAATGACAGCGGGGCAAGGATCGTTCGCGCCGGGTGGCACCAGGGAATACCTCGGATGCTGCTCAGAGCAAAGGACGGCCAACCGATTTGGTCCCAACCGGGCGATGCCGGGGTGCCGAAGGAAACGCTGCCATGTCTCGCTCTGCAAATGGCGAGCAATGAACGCGCGCTTCTGGTGCCCTGTTCTTCGGGGCTGTGGCGAATATTCCCTGCCAGCAAACCCGAACAACTGATCGATGGTGCAACGCGCCTTGACCAGCCTTTCGAAGAGACGTTCGATGTAGGCATAACCGAGCGCTACCGAGCCATCGTACCAGCCAGCGCTCGCAGCTTCTGGGTGCAAAAAACACAGGAAGCAGCAGCCATCACGCCAAATGGCAGAAGGATGTTAACGGCAAAACTGCCATTGCGCACCAGCCGCCTGCTCCTTTTTTCTGCCAAGAGCGGCAAGGGGCTGGCGGTTTCCAGAACCGGTAGCGGGGCCAGCCAATTGTGGCGCATAGGCACGAACAGGGCACCGGAGCTGCTCGACACGATCAACGGTCATCTCGAAAACGTCGAGCCCCCTCAGGCCGTGGCATTGCCATCGCAGGTCCCGGATTTCGTCGACTGGCTCCTGTTGCCTGTCCATTCAAGGCCTGGCGAACGTGTTCCAATGGTGGTCATGCCCTATCCGGGCGCACAATATGCCAGGGTCAGCGGACCGCCAATCACGCCCGATTCCCTAGTCAGCGTCACAAATCCGCTGCTGGCACTGCAGTTGGGCTATGCCGTCCTTCTGCCTAGCCTGCGCCATGACCGTTCTTCTGCTGAGCCAGCCCGAGGATTGGTTGAACAGATCGAGGCGGCGACCGATCGCGCAGTTGCGTCCGGTCGCATCGACAGTGACCGGATAGCCGTCTTCGGCCACAGCTTCGGAGGCTATACCGCGTTACTGACCGCCAGCCGAAGCAAGCGCTTCCAGGCCTTCATTGCTGCGGCTGCCGTGCCCGATCTCTTTCTGCAACATGGATCGTTGCTGCCCTATGACACTGTGGGCCTTGAACAGGGCTATCCGCTGGGCAGCGCTTATGGATGGGCGGAGCTTGGTCAGGCGGGCCTGCGAGCAGCGCCGTGGCACCAGCCCGACCGGTACATCCGCAACAGCCCCTATTTCTCGCTGCACCACATCGCCTCGCCAGTCCTTCTGATCCACGGTGATCTTGACCCTGTCTCGCTGCAAGGTGCGGAAAGGATGTTTTCAGGGCTTTACCGCGAGGGAAAGGACGTCTCGCTGCTTCGCTTCTGGGGTGAAGGGCATGTCATCCGCAGCCCCGCCAACATTCGGGCCATGTGGCAGCATATCGACCAATGGCTTGCCGATAAGCTCATGAACAACTGGCATGCCTCCCCGCACAGCATGGAAAAGCGGCGAGCAGACCCGCTCAGCGTCGATACGGACAAAGGTCCTCGGGCAATTGAGCCCGGATCATCTGGCAATCTTTGACGCGCGCACGAGATCGGCAAGCACAAATTTCCGGCGTCAGATTCAGCTACTCTGCCAGCAGCAAAGACAAGACGATAATGCCCCCTCGGGCAGTGTCAAGCAAATCATCAACAATGGATTGTAGACCCCTGGCTTGCGTTTTCGGTCAAACGGCAGCGATTGCATGGTATCATAGTTCGAGATCAGTGATGTCACCGCGGTCCAGAGATCGAGAGGGATTCCGGTTGGCTCCTTATTGGCCATTTCACATGAGGACGGTCTGGACCCAAGACCACCTTTCCACAGTTTTTCGATCGACAGCCGAAAAAGGCGTCGTCTATCACATCACGATAGCTTAGACCGGCTCCAATTGAAGCAAAAGCCGGAGGCATACACATGAACGATCAGCCTGAAGAGCACTTGATCACCCTTACGGCGGATATCGTTGCCGCACATGTCGCAAATAACAGCGTTGCCTTGGCTGATATTCCCAATCTTATTGGAAGCGTCCATGCCGCGCTCGCGGGATTGTCGACATCAGAGGCGCCGGCACCAGTCGCGGAACGGCCACAGCCTGCTGTGTCGATCCGGTCCTCGGTCAAAAACGACTATCTCGTGTGTCTCGAGGATGGCAAGAAAATGAAGATGCTCAAGCGATACCTCGCCGTGCAGTACAACATGACACCGGACGAGTACCGTGAACGCTGGGGTCTGCCTAAAGATTATCCCATGGTCGCCCCGGCCTATGCAGCAAAACGCCGTGAACTAGCCAAGACGATTGGTCTGGGCCGCAGCCCAAATGCAGGACGAGGTCGAAAGAAAGCCTGAGCGCACCATAGCAAGCGGCAACGCCCGCCATGTGTTCCGGCAAGAACGCGCTCAGGAAGCCTTTGGCTTGAGATTCGATCGCACGGGCTGTGCGGCTTGCCGGACCATCTTCGGAGCCTTCTCCTCCAACCAGTTTTCCGCGAACGTATCTCGCTTCCGGACATGCTCCGCCAAATCACGGCAAAGCCGTGTGATTCCGCCAATGATGGTGCGTGATTGCAGATAAACGATATCCGGACCCAGATCTTCGTTGAGATCGCGCAGAGCAAGCAGGACAATATGCATCAGCTTGTTGTCCGCACAGCGTTCGGCAAATTCGACAGAACCCATGGGCACGACAGCGAGTAATGCCACTGGGTCGCAGTTCACCACTTCGGCAAACCGCTTCAGACGATCATATGTGATCTTGCCTTGGCCAGCCTCGAGATGCTCATACGATCGCAATGGCATACCCATCGCGCGAGCGACCTCGGATGTGCGAAGGCGTCGGGCCTTGCGTATCTTGCGCAGTGCCTCAGCTACAAGAGCATTCTCGGGCAAGCTGTCTTCCGATTTTTCTTCCATCCGTCCACCTGCCTTGTCTGACCCGAAGGATATTAGGACCACGATGTAAAGCGTTGATGATAGCCGAGATCGTGTTATTTTCAAAGTTTGAAATATTCCGCCATAATATGGTTCGAAAATCGCAACTTATCTCGAAAAACCGTAAATTCGAGGGTAAATATCGGCAAAGCAAGGAATATTCTACGCCGCATTTTTCGGTCAGGGGGCTACTATGGCTGCTTGCCTGATCATGACAGAGACTTGTGATTCGCTCATGCCACAATGGATATTCCAGTCCAAGCAAGGGAGATCACTATGGCCCTGTCCAAGCCGCCTGCGTTTGAGCAGGCTTACGCGTTTCTACACCGTCGTCTGCGAAACGGAGACTACATGCCTGGGTCCAGGGTCCAGGCAGGAGATGTTGTCTCTCTGCTGGGCATTAGCGCTACTCCGGTCCGCGAGGCGCTTTCGAGACTGGCAGGTCAGAGTCTTCTGATTGATCGCCGCGCTATGGGGTATTTTGTACCGCCCATTGATCCGGTCGATCTTCGCGATCTGTATTCGCTAGCGTCCATGCTGGCGGTGTCTGCAATGCGATCGATCAATCTGCCATCGCTCGACAAGCAACGCTACGGTACGGATGCAGAGCTTCCGTGTGGATGCGCTGGCGAACTCCTGGTGACGATCGCGTCGCTGACCGCAAACTCTGCCCTCTGCTTGGTCGCAGCCAATGTCGATGATCGGCTGGCTCCCTTCGCAGCAGTGGAAAAATCCATGTTCGGCGAGCGAGATCGCGAGCAAGGCAAGTTTGTGCATTGGCTGGCCAGCCGTGACCAGCGGCAGTGCGTCTTGAATGTTGCGCGCTTCTATCGCCGCCGAATGCGATCCACGATGGACATCGCGGCGTCGGCAAGTGCATCCCTGTCAGCGCGCGAGAATATATTCTGAATATGATTTGAGTAGATCACGCATGCAGCCTTCAATGACATTGTCGCAAACGCGGCATTCCAACAAAGGAGGCTGAAATGATGAACGTCACTCAACCCAAGCTGATCCGTCTCGGAAGCATCCGGCGCGATACCAAGGCCATTGTCACGGCTGGCCAGCAGGAAGAATTCCTGCCGATCCTCTCCTACAATTGACCTTGAACGGGGTGGCGGCCTCGCCACCCCGCTTCTTGATCATGCCGATCCAACCATCTGACCATGTCCGGATTGCCAACGTTGCGGGGGACCTCGTCCTGCTCGACCTGCAGCAGGATGATTACCTGGCACTATCCAGCTGCCATGCGGGAACCGTCTTTGCCGCATTGGAGGGCAAGGATCATGACCCGGCCGATCCGATCTTGCGGGAGCTGTTCGAAAGCCGGTTGGTTCAGTTGGCAGATGAACCGTGGGAACAGGCCAGCTCGATTCACGTTTTGCCGTTGCCCGAGCCAATACGTTCCAACAGCCTCTACAAAGCATGGATGCTGCTGATATTTGCACTGGCGGTGCTCTTGACCCTCGCTTCCTACTATCGCTCGACCAAAGTCCTGACTAGCCAAGCTTTCAGCGGTGGCAACCGATCCGAATTTTCGCCCCAGCGCATGACAACTATTGTCCAATGGTTCGAGAGTTTGCGGATTTTCATACCTCGAACCGGCAGGTGCCTCGTCCAATCCCTGCTCCTTATGCACTTTTTGCGCCTGCTGCGCATCCGTTCTGAGCTGGTATTCGGCGTTAGAACGCATCCTTTTGAAGCCCATTGCTGGGTGGAATGGAACTCCTACGTGCTCAACGATAGTATCGATCATGTCTGCTGGTACACGGTCATTGCCCGCTTCTGACCAGCCTTCGTTCTTTGCGATCGTCGCACTGAACGCTGGGCGTCAAGCGCTTGAGGAAAAAAGAGCGGTAATCCGGCGCTTGCAAAGCAAGTGTGCGGGCTTGCGTTCCGTGATGCACAGCCCGCACGCCACCTTGCTTGCTAACGAAACTTTGCCTCTCGTCATGTCCCAAGATCGAAGCGTCGCACTGCTTGGTGAAGTGTTTCCAAGGAAGCACAGAACGGTGCATGGGACCGTGAAATCGTTGGAGGGTGACCGACCCGACACGGCGACAACAGCTGTCAGCGAAAGCTTATGGGGCAGATACGCTTTTTTCAGCATAGGCCGACAAACTGGAATCTGCGCCTGGTACCGCGAGCCCTCTGGCAGCCAGAGGCTTTACACTTGGCGCCATGGCGCCATCACCATCGTGACGGACTCAATATCAAGCGAGCTCGTCACAGCCATCGGCCGCCGCCCCAGCATCAACTGGGAGCGGGTCGCCCAGTTAATCCGCCAAACAGAAATGTCGGCATCGTTCTGCGCACTGAACGAGATTGAAATTGTGCAGCCTGGTGTGTTGCTGACCTGCTCAGATAGCCACATCGCACCAACGACAATTTGGTCGCCCGATCGCTTCTGCGCTCCTTGCAGAGCAGAGGAGGCAGAACAGCTTCCCGAACTTGCCGCAGAATGTGTCTCGCATTGGCTGGAGGGTCACTCCCGGGTGACGATTGAACTCTCAGGAGGCATCGACTCGTCGATCGTCGCTGGTCTGCTGGCAAACGATCCCAAGTCGCCATTCATCCAGGGGCTCACGATCATTCCCGAGTCTCCGGGCGGTGACGAACGGGCTTATGCTCGAAGCGTCGCTAGAAAGTGGAACTTTGGCCTTGTGGAGGCCCGCGTAACCCCCGGGCAACTCAATTACCTCGAGTTGCTAGGTGCACCCCCCACCGTGGAGCCGGCCGTATACGGATTGGACGTGCTGGCAGACCGCCTATCGTCAGATTTAGCCGACACATTTGGGGCGACGCGCATATTCAGCGGACAGGGGGGAGATGCCATTTTCTTCCAGCCGCATGTGGGCGCCATTGCAGCTGATTATTTCCAGTCCCAGGGAATCAGCCAAGGGTTCTTCAGGATCGCATCCAGCATAGCGCTAGCCACCAACACATCTTTGTGGACTGTTCTTCGGAGCGCATTGAGTTCGGCTGTATCATTCGGGCAGAGAGATATACCGGCTGCCATTGGAGGTCCTGTTGGAAGGCACGTGTGGGACGGCAAGCAACTCCTGCATCCTTGGAATGCTGAAAGTGAGCATTTGCCCGCGGGGAAGAGATTGCAGATCGCCATGCTCACTCATTGCCAGCTGTTTCACAGGGAAACTCGCACAGCGGTCAATCGCCGACTTGTTCACCCGCTGCTCTCCCAACCCGTTGTTGAAGCGTGCTTGGGCATACCGACTTGGACGCTTGTGCCCGATCGACGCGAGCGTGGCTTGGAACGGGACCTGTTCGGCAAATTGCTATCGCAGCAGATTCAGGGCAGGAGAGGCAAAGGCGAGGCGTCTGGATTTTACAACCGCGTCATCAACGCGCATTTGCCGGATCTTCGCCCTTTGCTGATGGATGGAGCTCTTGCAAGCGCGGGCGTTGTAGCACCGGGGTTGCTTGATACCTGGCTGACAACAGAGCATCTGCTCTGGAAGGACGATCATCCCACAATCGGTGCGTTGATCTCGCTCGAAATATGGGCGCGACAATGGATGTAGCGAGGGTCGTGGCACCAGTGCCGACCTTCGTCGCGTAGTCCGAAGCGAGCACGCTAGCGTCATTGTCGATGATCTGCACTACTGTCTGGAGCTCGGCTCCGCCAGGTAAGTGCCAAGAGCAAGCTGGCCGACGCGATACGCTACACGCTCACCCGCTGGTTGGGGCTCACCGTGTTCCTTGATGATGGCCGCGTTGAGCTCGATACCAAAACCGTCGAACGGTCGATCAGACCCTTGCCCCTCTACCACGAGAACACCTTGTCGCGGGCTCTGACGAGGGCGAAGACAACTGGGCGGTCATCGCCACGCTGATCGTGAACTGCAAGATCGCCGTCATCAACCCACACACCTGGCTGACCGAAACGCACATTAAGCTTGCCGACGGTCATCCCGCAAACCGTGTCGGTGACCTCATGCCCTGGGTCGATGTGACCTGAAAACACCACTTACTCTGAAAGCAGGAATTTTTCAGAAGTTCGGCAGAACCGCCATCTACTGCCCGCGCTGAGCAGCGGCAGTTGCGGACTCAGACTCCGCCATTCTTGGTCAGCGCAATGAGCGTCTGCTTCCGCCGAAAGCTGCCAAGCAGCCTTCGGAATCGACTACCGACTCCGCCGATGACTACGAATGGTAGGCAGGTTGATGGCGGCAATGAAATCAAGCTGGGATAGGCGGGAGCAGATTTCCTGATCTAACCATGAGTCCGAGGTGCCAGCAACTTCGATGAAAGATAAGCTCCAAGGCTTTTGTCGGGCTCGTTGACGAAATGATCGCCCGTCGCCTCCATCATGGAGATCCTGTCGAGCCGAAAGGCGCGGAAGTCATCGCGGAGTTCGCACCAGGCGGCAAATAGCCATCCATCGGTGAACGTCCAGATGGCTAGCGGACGAACACGGCGATCCGTCAAGGCGTTGGCGGCATCGCCATAACTCAGCCGCAGAATGCGGGAGTCGCGGATCGCCTCTCTGATCGTTCTCAGCTTCGGATCGGCAGGCCCATGGCGTCTGCTCGAAAAGAACGGGGCCTGATCCAGCTTGCGCTGATCGGGCCTGGGCAGGGCCGCCTGCAACTTCGCGCGAACCTCCTTGGCCGCCAGCGACAAGGACGCGTCGCCGGCAGCTTCGACGAAGGACAGTCCTACAGCCAGAGCATCAATCTGCTCGAAAGTGAACGTAAGGGCAGGCAGGTCGAAACCCGGACGCAGGATATAGCCGACTCCGGCCTCGCCTTCGATCGGTAGTCCTGATGCCTGCAAATGCGCGATATCGCGGTAGATCGTGCGCACGCTGATCTCGAAGGTTGCAGCCAAGTCCTCTGCCCGGCTGATGTTTCGAGACCTTAGTTCGCGAACCAATCGGAAAAGGCGTTCGGCGCGGCGCATCGCTCATTACTGACACAATGCTGTCAGTAGCACCAGTCTACATTCCGCAGTCTCAGTCCCGCAGGAGTGCGCCATGTCCATTCCAACCGTCCTAGATCGTTTTCCGATCCCGCCTTGCGCGACTTTGCTCGGGCTCGACATAATCGAAGTTTGCCCAGGCGACGGGGTGGTCAAGATCGTGTTCACTGCGCAACCGGCTTTCTGCAATGCCGCCGGGAATGTGCAGGGAGGATTTCTCTCAGCCATGCTGGATGATTGCATGGGGCCTGCCATTCTCATCTCAAGTAATGCGCAAGTCTTTCCGTCGACCATCGATTTGCATGTCCAGTTTCTCGCGCCTGCAAAGCCCGGCACGCTCATCGGGACCGGCCGCGTCGTACAGATCGGCAAGACGATTGGCTTTGTCGAAGCAGAACTCGCGGACGTGGCCGGAACAACATTGGCGCGGGGAAGAGCGAGTGTCAGGCTGACGGCTTTACCGAAGACCGTCGCCTGACAGCGGCCGTGTTAGCCTGCGATCCGCCGCAGAGCGGTGAACTTGGGTTCACCTGCCAGAAACGACATCAGCGTGGTCAGATCACCCCGTTCGATGCGCCAAGCCATATAGGCTTGCTGTGCAGCGGCCGACTCCCAGACTTCATAGAACAGCACCGTCTCAGGGCTTGATACGTCGACCAAGATGTCGAAGGCGAGATTGCCTTTGGCTGATCTGCTGATCTCCAGGTTCTCAACCGTGTAATTCAGAAAGGCTTCGCGTTCCCCCGGCTTGATCGGGAGCTCTGCGAGCATTACGAGACCTTCAGTATATGTGTGTGTCACGGTATCCTCCTGTTTTGAAGGCTCACATGTAATCGGAGCCTACTGACAGCGTCGTGTCAGGAGAAACCGGTGTGCTTTGGTGTCCCGACCTACCTGGGTATTTATGTTCCTTGCTTTATCGCGCGCGCAACATGCTCATTCCACAAACTCATCGCTTCGCGTTTTTCTGGCTTCCAATCATGCCGCTGGTAAATGCCCGCTACACCAGCTCGAGCACCGCCCACATGATTCAGTATTGCCTCGGTGACTTCGAAGCGCACCCCTAGTCTTTGGAAGCCTGTAGCAAGCGTGCGGCGCAAATCGTGCAGACGCCAGGCAGGCATAGGCTCACCACCATCAGTCGCAATAAGGCTATCAAGTTTGGATTTGCACTTATGGTAACCTGTAAAGCCCTTGCCTGATGATGTCGCAAAAATCTTCCCATGATGGGGCCATGTCCCTCCATTTGCCAGATCATCGAGTACCTCAGCCGCTAGCACGTTCAATGGTACTATGTTGGGCTCTCCATTCTTCGATCGATTGCTTGGAATAGTCCAGACGTGCTCATCTTGATCAAGCTCCTCCCATGACATTGAGGCGACTTCTTCGCGACGCTGGCCTGTTGCGATGAGCAGTCTGACTATGGGGCCAAAGCATCGATGGACATAATAGGATTGCCGCCAAATCCTGCCGAGCTCACTATCGGATAACCAGCGGTCCCGTGGCTTCACAGCTGGCGGTGTCTCCATGCCATCCATAGGGCTGCGGTCTAGATCTCCCCTGCTCACCGCCCAACGGAACAATCTGCGCAAAACGGCGAAGACATTGCGTCGATTCGCGATTTGTCCAGGCGGCATGCGATCAAAGACGACAACGATGTCATGGCGCTTGATCTTCGGGAGAGGTTTTTTTCCGAGTACAGGCGTGACATGAAGCTTGAGCGACCGGCTGACGAGACTTCGCCATTTTTGCTTCACCAGCGATTGCTCAAACTTCGCAGCATAATTGGCAAAAGCGAGATCTACCGCTTCGCGCCGACGTTGTCGGTCGGCTTCTGCTGGATCGGTGCCCTGTGCGATCAGGATCAAGAGCCGCTGGGCTTCTTCTCGTGCCGTCGTCGGCGTCCACGGCGAACCGTGATTGCCGATTGTATATCGGCGCGTGCTCGCCTCCCTACCGCCCATCCTGAACTGGAGAACATACACGACGGCTCCGCTTCTGGAGAATTTGGCACCAAATCCCTTGATCCCATCATCCCAAACGAAGCCCACAAAGTGCGCAGCGATCGCGGCGTCAATTGACCGCTTTGTAATTTTTCCACTGGCCATCCGGGGTCTCCTGGCTCTCGCTCAGCAATCACCCAGCAATCACCGAGCAATCACCGAAGCGGAAATCACCGCCAATGAGCGAAAACCCTAGACGACCTAAACTCTTAGAAAAATGGACTTTTCGTACTCTAGGCTACGCTCAAATTCGACGATACCTAAAGTACCACACCTCGTGCCCCTGAGCGCGGGCCTTGGCCTCGTAGCGCGTCTCGGGCCATCCGCCGGGGCGGGTGAGGAAATCCTTCGGCCGCTCGCACAGCCAGTCGAAAGCGGGGTGATCGTTCATCACCATCATCGCATGCGCCACATAGATCGGGTGATCGGTGCCGAAGCGGAACTCGCCGCCGGGCTTCAGCTTGGCGGCGATCAGGTCGACCGGCCCCTTGTTCATCATGCGGCGCTTGGCGTGGCGCGCCTTGGGCCAGGGATCGGGATGGAGCAGATAGACGAAGCTCAGCGCGCCATCGGGCACGCGCTCAAGCACGTCGATGGCATTGCCCATGTGCAGCCGGACATTGTGCAGGTTGAGCTCGCGCGCATGTTGCAACGCACCGACCACGCCGTTGAGGAACGGCTCGGCGCCGATGAAACCGTGATCGGGAAGCATGTCGGCACGATAGGCCATATGCTCGCCCGCGCCGAAACCGATCTCGAAATGCAGCGGACGATCGTCGCCGAACAGGCGGCGCGAGGTGATCTCGCCCTTTTCGGGCACGCTGATTTGCGGCAGCAGCTTCTCGACCAGCTCGGCCTGGCCCAGGCGCAGCTTGTGGTTCTGCTGACGGCCATAAAGCCGCCGCACCGATACGGGGTCTCCGGGTTTGTACGCGGTCATGGCCAACGCGCCTAGCAAAGCCGGGCCGCGATGCAAGCGGTAGCTGGGCCATTGAAGCAATCTATCGGGCGCTATCGACCGGTTGAATGGCAAGCGGCTTGTCTGGCGCACAGCTCTTATTTACAGTGATGTCAATGACAGACGCTCCTGCCCCCGTTTCGCCCGCCCTTTCCGCTGCTGCCGATGGTGCAGAGCCGATCTGGAAGACGCATTACAACCATCCCTGCGCCTGGGATCAGACCTTTGCGCCGCTATCGCTTCCGCAGATGTTCTTCGCATCGGCTGAGCGCAAGGGATCGGCGCCGCTGCTCGATTTCATGGGCCGCAAATACGGCTATGACGAGGTCGCCCGGGGCGTTGCGCGCGTCGCCAAGGGCCTGCAGGCGCTGGGCATCGGCAAGGGGGACCGGGTCGGGCTGTTCCTGCCCAACGTGCCGCATTATGTCGCTGCCTATTATGGCGCGATGGCGGCCGGGGCGACCGTGGTCAATTTCTCGCCGCTCTACACCGTCGACGAGCTGGCGCATCAGGTCGAGGACAGCGGCGCGACGATCCTGTTCACGCTGTCGGCCACCGCCCTGCTGCCGACCGCGCTCAAGGTGCTCGACAAGTCGGGCCTGGAGCGACTGGTGGTGGGATCGGTCGCCGGAGGGCTCTCGCCGGTCAAGTCGCTGCTGTTCCGGCTGCTCAAGGGCAAGGAAACCAGCGCGCTCCCGAACGATCCGCGGATCACGCGCTTTTCGAAGCTGATCGCCAATGACGGCGCCTACACCCAGGTGCCGATCGATGCGGAGCGCGACATCGCGCTGTTCCAATATACCGGCGGCACCACCGGCACGCCCAAGGGCGCGATGCTGAGCCACCAGAACCTGTCGGCCAATGCGCGCCAGGTCAACGCGATCGATCCGCGCAACGACAGCGAGCACGACCGCATTCTGGGCGTGCTGCCCTTCTTCCATGTCTTCGCCAACACCTGCGTGCTCAACCGCACCGTGCTCAATGGCGGCGAGATCGTGATGCTGCCGCGCTTCGAGGCGGCGGCGGCGCTGAAGGCGATCACGCGCACCCAGGTGACCGCGCTCCCCGGCGTGCCGACCATGTACCAGGCTTTGCTCGACAACCCAGAGATCGCCAACACTCGGTTCGCAAGCTTGCGCGCCTGCATTTCCGGCGGCGCACCCTTGGCGGCCGAGGTCAAGGCGCGGTTCGAGGAGGTCACGGGAGCCAATGTCGTCGAAGGCTATGGCCTGACCGAGAGCAGCGGCGTCGTCTCGACCAATCCCTATGAGGGGCTGAACAAGCCCGGCACGATCGGCCAGCCCCTGCCCGGCACGCTGGTGCGTCTGGTCGACAAGGAAGACCCGAGCAAGGACGTGGCCCCGGGCGAGCCGGGCGAGATCATCTTTGCCGGCCCCCAGGTGATGCGCGGCTACTGGAACCGCCCCGATGCCGATGCCGAGGTGTTCATCGGCGGGTTCCTGCGCACCGGCGACGTCGGCCAGATCGACGAAGACGGCTATATCCGCATCGTCGACCGCATCAAGGACATGATCGCGGTGGGCGGCTTCAAGGTCTTCCCCAGCCAGATCGAGGAAATCCTCTATCGCCACCCCGCGGTGAAGGAGGCTTTGGTGATCGGCGTGCCCGATCCCTATCGCGGCGAGAGCCCCAAGGCGTTCGTGGCGCTGCAGGAGGACGCCGAAGCCGACGGCGCTGCACTGATGGCATGGCTCAACCCGCAACTGGGCAAGCACGAACGCGTGATCGCGGTCGATATCCGCGACTCGCTGCCCAAGACCCTGATCGGCAAGCTCGACCGCAAGGAACTGCGGAAAGCCGAGGGAATCACCGCCTGAAGCATGCGGTTAACGCCCCTTGCCAAGCTGTCACATCGATGACACACTCCCCTTGAATGCAGGGCCCTGCAAATGGGGGATGGGCCTGCATTGGCAAGGCAGGGGAACGCATATGCCCAATGCACTCGATAAGCGGTTCGAGGCCGCACGCTTCAATGCCGATATCGTCAAGCCGGTCGCACCCGAAAGCGTGTGGGAAAAGCGGATCAGCAACCAGGTCGCCTATGCGCTGCTGATGTATACCGGCCTGCAGATTTTCGTGGTGATGCAGGCGATCCGGGGCGAAGGCGCGTCGATCCTGCCGTATATGGGCCTGGTGGCGCTGGTCGGGATCGTCATCCCGCTGTGCCGCCGCATGGAAAAGCGCTGGCAGCGGCTGGCGCGCAGCGGCGCTTCCGAGGACGCCCTGCTTTCTGCCTATCGCGGCGATCGCCTGGGCATCTGGCTGTTCGCCATCGGCTTTCCCTTCGGTTTCGTTGCTCTTTTCAAGGGCCTGCAGTCGCTGATCTGACGCGGCGGGCTCGATTGACCCTGGCCTGCCCGCGCCCTACATCGCGCTGATGCAGACCCCCGATCAAGCCAGAGACCTGGCGCAAGACCTTGTTTCCCGCGCCATGGCCGCTGGTGCGACAGCCGCCGATGCGGTGTTCGCCTGCGATGCTTCCACCGATGTGCAGATGCGGCTCGGCGCGCTCGAGGACGTTCAGCGGTCCGAAAGCGCCTCGATCGGCCTGCGTGTGTTTCACGGGAAACAGTCGGCAAGCGTCTCGGGTGCGGACGTCAGCCCCCAGGGGCTTGCGACGCTGGCCGAGCGCGCGGTGGCGATGGCGCGGCTCGCGCCCGAAGATGCCTATGCGGGCCTTGCCCCCGAAGAGCGGCTGATGCGTGGGCCCTTGCCCGATCTCGAACTCGACGATGGCGGCGATCCCGACCCGGCGCTCTTGCGCGAACTCGCGCTCGCCTGCGAGGATGCCGCGCGCGCGGTGCCCGGCGTGACCAACAGCGAGGGCGGCTCGGCCAGCGCGGTGCGCTCGGTGATGGCACTCGCCACCAGCCACGGCTTTTGCGGCAGCTATGGTGGCAGCCGCTATGGCGTTGCCGCGAGTGTGCTCGCCGCGCGCGACGGGCAGATGGAGCGCGACTCCGCCTCGCACAGCACGCGCTTCCTCGCCGATCTCGAATCGGCCGAAGATATAGGCCGCCGCGCCGGCGAACGCGCGGTGGAACGGCTGGGCACGGGAAAGATCGAGAGCGGACCGATGCCGGTCGTCTATGATCGCCGCGCGGGCGGATCGCTGCTCGGGCCATTGCTCGGCGCGATCTCTGGCAGCGCGATCGCGCGCAAGACCAGCTTCCTGCTCGATCGGCGCGGCCAGCCGGTATTCGATTCGAGCGTGTCGATCATCGACGATCCGCACCGGCGGCGCGGCCAGCGTTCGCGCGCCTTCGATGGCGAGGGCCTGCCCACCGCGCCCTGGCGGATCATCGACCAGGGCGTGCTGAGCGGCTGGATGATGGACAGCGCATCGGCCCGCCAGCTGGGCGAAGCGCCCACCGGCCATGCGGCGCGCGGGGTCAGCGGCGCGCCTTCGACGGGCTCCAGCAACGTGCACATGGAAGCCGGGACGCAAAGCCCCGAGGCGCTGATGGCGGACATCAAGCTCGGCCTTTATGTCACCCAGCTGATCGGCATGGGCGTCAATGGCGTCACCGGCGATTACAGCCGCGGCGCGACGGGTTTCATCATCCGCGACGGGCAGCTTGCAGAGCCGATCAGCGAGATCACCATCGCGGGCAACCTCAAGGACATGTTCGCCGCATTGATTCCCGCAGACGATCTCGAGTTCCGCTACGGCGTCAACGTGCCGACCTTGCGCATCGACGGCATGGTCGTGGCGAGCAGCTGATGCGCATCGCCGCCCGCGCGCTCGCATTTGCCGGGCTGGTGCTGCTGGCCGGCTGCGGCGGATGGCGCAATGAAGGGCGTCCGCCACGCACCGATGATGCGATCACGGTGCCGCCCCAGGCCTCGCTCGTTTCGGTTCCGGTCGAGGCCGATCTCGGCAATCTTGCGCGCGCGATGGAGCGCCAGGTGCCGCGCCGCCTGTGGAGCATCGACCAGAAGGACCAGGTCTGCATCGCCAGCGAGAAGGTCGATTTGGGCATCGCCAAGGTCAAGACGCCCAAGATCAAGTGCCGCATCGTCGGGCAGGTGACGCGCGGTGCGATTTCGCTCGCAGGGTCGGGCCAGCGCATCCGGCTGTCGATCCCCATCACCGCGGTGGTGCGCGCAGAGGATATTGCCGGCATCCTCAAGCGCGAGACCGCGACCGCGCGCGCGATGGTGCATGCCGATATCCGGATGGACATCGCGCGCGACTGGACCCCGCGCGGGACGCTCGACCTCAGCTATTCGTGGACCTCCGAGCCGCATATCGAATTTCTCGGCCAGAAGATCCGCTTCACCCAGGAAGCCGAGCGCGAACTCGCGCCGATCATCGCCCGGCTCGAACGCGAGCTGCCCGGCGAGCTCGGCAGGCTCGAGCTGCGCCGCCAGATCGAGAAGGCCTGGGCCTCGGCCTTCACTTCGGTGGTGCTCAACGAGCGCAACCCCGAGGTGTGGATGCGCATCACCCCGCGCGAGCTGCAATATGGCGGGTACGAGATCGTGCAGGGCAGGCTCAGGCTGAAGCTCGGCATGCGCGCGCTCACCGAAACCTATGTCGGCAAGAAGCCTCGGCCGCGCAAGGCCACCGCGCTGCCGCCGATGCAGAAGCTCGAGGCTGACACCGGCGAGTTGGCCTTCTTCCTCCCCGTGTTCGGTGACTATCGCGAGTTGCAGCCGGTGTTGCTCGAGGCGTTGCAGAAGCGCTCGCGCCGGCCGTTCGTGGTGCCGGGGCTGAACCCGGTCGACGCGACCTTCAAGGCGGCAACGATCTACGGCACCAAGGGCGGCAAGATCGCCGTGGGCCTCACCTTCAGTGCGCATGAACGCGGCAGCAAGACGCCAACGACGGGCACCGTCTGGATGACGGGCAAGCCGGTCAATGCCGAAGATTCGCGCCGCGTCGGGTTCGAGGATTTCGAGGTTACCGGCACCACCGACATGACCGGCGGCGACCTGATCCTCGACATGATCAACGCGCCCGGCGTCGCGCCGATGGTGGCAGAGATGCTCGCGCAGAATTTCGAGCGCGATTATGCCGAACTGCTCGGCAAGATCGATGCGGCGATCGAGACCAAGCGTACCGGCGACCTGATCATCCACGCCAAGGTCAAGCGCGCGAAGACCGGCCAGCTTCAGGCCGCCGGGGCCGGGCTGTACTTGCCGGTCTGGGCGAGCGGCACAGCGAGCGTCACCATCCAGCCCTGACCGGCGCCTCGCTCAGCCCTTCAGCCGCGCGGCGTGCCAGCGCAGGTGATCCTCCATGAAGGTGGAGATGAAATAATAGCTGTGGTCATAGCCCGGCTGCAGGCGCAGCGTCAGGTCGATGCCGGCATCGGCACAGGCCTTTTCCAGCAACTCGGGCCTTAGCTGTTCGGCGAGGAAACTGTCGGCATCGCCCTGATCAACCAGCAGCGCGGGCACGCGCGCGCCATCCTCGATCAGCGCGACGGCATCATGGGCACGCCAGGCCGCGCGGTCCTCGCCCAGATAGCCGGTCAGCGCCTTGATGCCCCAGGGCACCTGCGAGGGCGCGACGATCGGCGCGAACGCCGAGACCGCCTTGAAGCGATCCGCCAGCGTGAGGCCGATGGTCAGCGCGCCATGGCCACCCATGCTGTGCCCCATGATCGACTGGCGCGTCATATCGGCCGGGAAACAATCGCCGATGATCTCGGGAAGCTCCTGCGTGACATAGCGCCACATTCTGTAGTGCTGTGCGAACGGGTCTTGCGTCGCATCGACATAGAAGCCCGCGCCAAGGCCGAAATCATAGGCGCCGTCCGGGTCATCGACGACGCCCTCGCCCCTGGGGCTGGTATCGGGCGCGACGAAGATCAGGCCGAGTTCGGCGCAGGCGCGGCGGAAATCGCCCTTCTCGGTGACATTGGCGTGCGTGCAGGTGAGCCCAGACAGATACCAGACCACCGGCAGCTTCGCGCCCTCGGCATGATCGGGCACGAACACCGAAAAGGTCATGTCGGTGCCGGTCACCTCCGAGGCATGGCGCAGCACCGCCTGCTCGCCGCCGAAGCTCTTCGCCGACGAGAGCGTTTCCACCGCGACCGGCATCAGAACACCACCACGGAACGGATCGATTGACCTGCGTGCATCAGGTCGAACGCGGTGTTGATCTCTTCCAGCCCCATGACATGCGTGATCATCGGGTCGATCTCGATCTTGCCAGCCATGTACATGTCGACGATCTTGGGCACGTCGGTGCGGCCCTTGGCCCCGCCGAACGCAGTGCCGCGCCAGTTGCGCCCGGTCACCAGCTGGAAGGGGCGTGTCGCGATCTCCTTGCCGGCCTCGGCCACGCCGATGATGATCGAGGTGCCCCAGCCGCGATGGCAGGCCTCGAGCGCGGTGCGCATCACCTCGGTATTGCCCGTCGCATCGAAGGTATAGTCCGCGCCGCCATCGGTCATCTCGACGATCTTGGCGACGACATCCTCGCGGCTCATGCCCTTGCTGTTCAGGAACGCGGTCATGCCGAACTTGCGGCCCCATTCCTCGCGATCGGGATTGATGTCGACGCCGATGATCTTGTCTGCGCCCGCCAGCCGCGCGCCCTGGATGACGTTGAGGCCGATGCCGCCCAGACCGAACACCACGACATTGTCGCCGACCTGGACCTTGGCGGTGTTGAGGACCGCGCCGACGCCGGTGGTGACGCCGCAGCCAATATAGCAGCTGGTCTGGAAGGGCGCGTCCTCGCGGATCTTGGCGACGGCAATCTCGGGCAGAACGGTGAAGTTCGAGAAGGTCGAGCAGCCCATGTAATGATAGATCGGCTGGCCCTTGTAGCTGAACCGGGTGGTGCCGTCGGGCATCAGGCCCTTGCCCTGGGTCGCGCGGATCGCGGTGCACAGGTTGGTCTTGCCGCTGAGGCAGCTTTTGCACTGGCGGCATTCGGGGGTGTACAAGGGGATGACATGGTCGCCCGGCTTGACCGAAGTCACGCCCGCGCCGACCTCGCGCACGATCCCGGCACCTTCATGGCCGAGCACGCTGGGGAAGATCCCCTCGCTGTCGAACCCGTCGAGCGTATAGGCGTCGGTATGGCAGATGCCCGTCGCCATGATCTCGACCAGAACCTCGCCCGCCTTAGGACCTTCCAGGTCGAGCTCGACGATTTCCAGCGGCTTCTTCGCTTCAAAGGCAACGGCGGCACGGGTCTTCATGGGTCGCAGACTTTCTGTTGATGGGGTCGCAGCGCCTCTAGCACCCGACTGCCGCCGCGTTAACCCCGCAACTGGACGGCAGGTTGGAAGAAATGCTCGGCTTCGTCTGGCGCTTGGCGCATCCGGGCCTATATTGCGCAAAACCTGATGCGCGGCATGGCTCGCGCGTCTATGGACGGGTCGATGCTGCTCAACCTCAGCCAGGCGAATTTCCGCAATGACGATGATGCCGCGCGGCTGGCCGCGCTGCGCGCCTATCAATTGACCCCCGACGATCCCGATAACGGCCTTTATGCCGATCTGGTCGGGCTGGCCCGGGCGCTGGGCGGCACCGAAACCGCGTTCATCTCGATCGTCGAGCAGGATCGGCAATGGTTCAAGGCGGCGCAGGGGCTCGACGTGACCGAAACGCCGCGCTCGATCGCCTTTTGCGACCATGCCATCCGCCAGAGCGAGGTGATGGTGGTGCTCGATGCGCGGGCCGATCCGCGCTTCGCCGACAACCCGCTGGTCACCGGCCATCCGCATATCCGCTTCTATGCCGGCGCCCCGATCATCAACGGTGATGGCTTTGCGCTGGGCACGATCTGCCTGTCCGACAGCCGGCCGCGTGAAGCGTTCGAGCGTACCGAGCAGCTCGCCGCGCTTGCCCGTCAGGTCGCGGCGCTGCTCGAGCTGCGCAAGCAGCTGATCCATCAGCAGCTCGCTGCCGACCTTGCCGCCGATCAGCGCGACCGGTTGTGGGACTCGTCGCTCGACATGATGCTCATCACCACCACCGACGGGCTGCTGGTGGCGGGCAATCCGGCCTGGGAAAAGGCGTTCGGCCCGGTGCCCGGCGACGGCAAGGGGCATATCCGCGACTATTTCGCCAGTCCCGACGAGGCCGAGGTGGTGCAGCTTGCGAGCGGCCAGACCGACGTCCAGCTCGAGCGCGAGATGCGCGGGCGCGACGGCCAGCAGATCTATGCCAGCTGGAGCCTGGCGCGCGAGGGCGAGCTGATCTTCGGCATCGCGCGCGACATCACCCGCGCCCGCGCCGCCGAAGCGCAGCTGGCGCAGGTGCAGCGGATGGAATCGATCGGCCAGCTGACCGGCGGCATCGCGCATGATTTCAACAATCTGCTGACCATCATCTCGGGCAATCTCGATATCGCGCAGAAGCGGATCGCCTCGGGCCAGGTCGAGCGCGCCGAAATGGCGATAGCGAACGCCCGCGACGGAGCCAGCCGCGCCGCCAACCTGACCCAGCGCCTGCTCGCCTATGCCCGGCGCCAGTCGCTCACTCCGACGCTGATCAAGCCGACCGAACTCATCCGCGATCTCGAACCGCTCGCAGCCCAGGCGCTCGACGAACGCCACGAGCTCGCGGTCGATTGCCCCGACAGCCTGTGGCCGATCACCGTCGATGCCAGCCAGCTGGAAAACGCGCTGCTCAATCTCGTGGTCAACGCGCGCGACGCCATGGACCAACCGGGCACGATCACCATCCACGCCGCCAATGCGCTGCGGGGCGAGGAGGACATGGCCGACGGGCACGATGCGCCACCGGGCCGCTATGTCCGCTTCTGCGTCAACGATACCGGATCGGGCATTCCCGCCGACATCGCCGCGCATATCTTCGAGCCGTTCTTCACCACCAAGGAGATCGGCAAGGGCACCGGGCTCGGCCTCAGCCAGGTGCAGGGTTTTGTCGCACAATCGGGCGGCTTCGTGACGCTGAAGACCGCGCCGGGCGAAGGCACGACGCTGAGCCTGTGGCTGCCGGTGACCGCGGACGCGTTCGACGACCTGCCCGGCCGCGATGGCGCAGGCGATGGCGAGGCGATGTGCCGCGCGGGCTGCACCATCCTTCTCGCCGAAGACAATGCGGCATTGCGCGCGCATGTCAGCGACGTGCTGCAGGAAGCCGGTTTCCGCGTTGTCGAGGCCGAAGACGGGCAGGCCGCGCTCGACATGATGCGCGCGGCCGAGGAGCGCCCCGATCTGCTGCTGAGCGACATCACCATGCCGCGGCTCGACGGCAAGGCACTCGCCGCGGAAGTGTACCAGTCCTGGCCTGAAATCCCGATCGTGCTGATGACCGGCTATGCCGGCGGCGCAATCGACAGCTGCCCGCACAATGTGCTGATCACCAAGCCGTTCGCGCCCGATGATCTGGTGGCTTTGGTGCGGCGAACGCTCGCCGCCGCACCGGTAGCCTGATCGGAAAAGGTCAGCCGACCACGCCCGCCGAGGCGAGCAGCGCCAGCGTCAGCAGATCGCCCGCGGTCGAGGACATAGACGCGATCTGCACGGGCTTTTCCATGCCGATCAGCATCGGACCGATCATCGCGTCACCGCCCAGTTCGCGCAGCAGCTTGGCCGAGAGATTGGCTGATTGCAGCCCGGGCATGATCAGCACATTGGCCGGTGCCGACAGGCGGCAGAACGGATAGTTGGCCATCAGCTTGGGGTTGAGCGCGACATCGGGCGACATTTCGCCCTCATATTCGAACGCGACCCCGCGCTGGTCGAGAATGCTCACCGCATCGCGGATATTGTCGAGCCAGCGTCCCGAGGGATTGCCGAAATTCGAATAGGACAGAAACGCGACGCGCGGCTCATGCCCCAGCCGCCGGGCGACATGCGCGGTATTCTCCGCGATGCACGCCAGTTCCTCGGCATCGGGGCGTTCGTTGACCGTGGTATCGGCGAGGAACACGGTGTGGCTCTTGCCGACCATCACGTGGATGCCGAACGGCGTCTGGCCCGGCTTGGGATCGAGCACGCGGCGGATCTCGCGCATCGACTGGCCGAAGGTGCGGGTGATGCCGGTCAGCATCGCATCGGCCTCGCCCAGATGGAGCAGCGCCGAACCGAAGATGTTGCGATCCTGGTTGACCATGCGCTTGACGTCGCGCTTCAGGTAACCGCGCCGCTGCAGCCGTTCGTAGAGCACGTCGACCATGTGCGGCACCAGCGGCGAGTTGGTGCTGTTGTGCACCTCGAACGCCATCGGATCGTCGACCGCCAGTTCCTTCAGCTTGTCGCGCACGCGCTGCTCGCGGCCGACCAGCACCGGCGTGCCATAGCCGCCATCGCGGAACTGGATGGCAGCGCGCAGCACCACCTCTTCCTCGGCCTCGGCAAAGACGACGCGCTTGGGATTGGCGCGCGCATCGCTGTACACCTGGGTCAGCACCGCGGTGGTGGGATTGAGCCGCGACTTGAGCGAATGGCGATAGGCCGCCATGTCCTCGATGCGCTTCTGCGCGACGCCGGTGTCCATCGCCGCCTGCGCCACCGCTGCCGAAACCCGCTCCATCAGGCGCGGATCGAACGGGGCGGGGATGATATAGTCGACGCCGAATTTCTGCGTCGCGCCGCCATAGGCCGCCGCCACCTCTTCGGGCACCTGTTCGCGCGCGAGTTCGGCAATCGCCTTGGCGGCCGCGATCTTCATCTCCTCGTTGATCGCGGTCGCGCGCACGTCGAGCGCGCCGCGGAAGATGAACGGGAAGCCCAGCACATTGTTGACCTGGTTCGGATAATCCGACCGGCCGGTGGCGATGATCGCATCGGGCCGCGCCGCCTTGGCATCGGGCGGGGTGATTTCGGGATCGGGATTGGCCATGGCGAAGATGATCGGCTGCGGCGCCATCTTCATCACCATTTCTGGCTTCAAGGCACCGGCGGCCGAAAGCCCCAGGAAGATATCCGCGCCGTCGAGCGCCTCTTCGAGCGTGCGCCGGTCGGTCTTGGCGGCATGTGCCGACTTCCACTGGTCGAGATCGTCGCGGCCCTGATAGATCACGCCTGAACGGTCGCACATCAGCACGTTGCCGTGCGGCACGCCCATCGCCTTGATCAGCTCGGTGCACGCGATCGCTGCGGCGCCTGCGCCGTTGACCACCATCTTGACGTCCTTGAGCTCGCGCCCGGTCAGATAGCAGGCGTTGAGCAAGCCAGCGGCGGAGATGATCGCGGTGCCATGCTGGTCATCGTGCATGACCGGGATGTTCATCCGCTCCTTCAGCGCCTGTTCGATGATGAAACAGGCCGGCGCGCCGATATCCTCGAGGTTGATCCCGCCGAAGCTGGGTTCGAGCAGTTCGACGCATTCGATGAAGCGGTCGACATCCTCGGTATTCACCTCGATATCGATCGAATCCACGTCCGCAAAGCGCTTGAACAGCACCGCCTTGCCTTCCATCACCGGCTTGGAGGCGAGCGCGCCGAGATTGCCCAGACCCAGGATCGCGGTGCCGTTCGAGATGACGGCCACCAGATTGCCCTTGGCGGTATAATCATAGGCGGTCGCCGGGTCCTCGGCGATCGCGCGCACCGGCACGGCGACGCCGGGCGAATAGGCCAGGCTGAGGTCGCGCTGCGTCGCCATCGGCTTCGAGGCGATAATCTCGATCTTGCCGGGACGCCCCGCCGAATGGAAATGCAGCGCCTCGCGCTCGGTGAACTGGACGTTGCTCTTATCGCTCATCGACAGGCCCTTGTCTGGCGAACGCATGGGGTTGCGCCCGCTGGTTGATCGAAATGTGTTCTGCCGCTTGCCCGGCCCGATGGTTTGATGACGCCCCGCTGGGTCTTGCATAGACGTGACCGCAAGCGTTGGGCAAGCCTTGACGCTACGAAATGTTGCGCAGCATGGCGGTTCAGCCCTGCCCCTCGCCGCGCAGCGCGGCCGCCACCAGGTCGGGCCGCTGGAACAGCAGCATGCGCCCCGTATCCGGCACGATCTCCGCCCGTGACCCCGGCCAGAGCGACTGCCAATAGGGCATGGAATCGGATGCCGCGTACATCGTGTCCTCGGCCCCGCACAGGATCGTGATGCGGCTGCCATCGGCGAGCGGGCGCACCGTGTCATGCGGTTCGCAGCGCGCGACGGCGAGAAAGCCCGCCCCGCCCTGCATCGCGCTTTGCTGGGTCGAACGGACATAGGCGGCGAGGATATCGCGATCGGCCAGCGTGGCGCGGTCCGCTTGCGATCCGCCGACCACCTGCAGCACCAGCCGCTCGACCGTGTGCGCCGAGGCACGGCGCGACAGATGCGTCGCCAGGGGCGCGACCAGCCCGGGGCGCGAATAGACCAGCCGCTTGACATGGCCCTGCAGCCCGGTGAGCCGCCCGTCGGCACGCGGCGGCGGCTCGGGATTGAGCACCACCGCGCGGTCGAACCGGTCGGCATGCTGCACGGCGAAATGCGCGAGCACCATCGTGCCACCCCGTGCGAGGATGCACGTCCGCTCTATCCCCAGCGCGTCGAGAATCTCGAGGATGTCGCGCATGTTGTGGTCGAGATAATCGCCTTCGATCATCGAGGTAAGGCCGAAGCCTGGACGGTCGAGCGTGATCGGGCGGATACCGCCCGCCTGCAGCGCGGCAATCGCTTTTGCCGGCAGGTGCCGCCCGGTGGTCGCGGTGTGCAGGCAGATCAGCGGGATGCCCTCGCGCGGCCCGTGATCGGCAAAGGCGATGCGCCCCGGCCGGTCGCGGCGCGGCAGCAGCCGCAGCGGTTCGGCCCCGCGCGTCGCCACCGACAGGTCGATATCGGTCGCCTCGGCGAGTGCCGCCACCGCCTGGATATGCCCGACCAGCGTGGTCAGCTGGACCACGGATTGCAGTTCGCACTGCGCGAAGATCGCTTTCAGCTCCGACTTGACGATGTTGATCGACAGGCCCAGCCGCAGCGCGCATTCCTCGCGCGTCAGCCCGCGCGCGATCGTGTCGGCAATGCGCGCCTGACGTTCGGAAAGCCCGAAGATATCGCGCAGCACCGGCTCGATCGCGAGATCGCCCGGCTGCTCGCCGCTTTCGATCTGCAGGCACAGCGCCACGAACTCGCCCTGGCGGTGGCAGCCCGCCTTGGCCATGGCGGACTTGATCGCGTCGCGCCCGGTCTCATAGCCGATGCCCTCCATCCGCGCCGCCTCGCGCACATCGCCGCCGCGCACCAGCGCCTCGGCCATGCTCACCTCGCGCGCGGAAAAGCCGAACAGCCGCGCTGCCGTCGCCAGCCCGCGCGGCTGCAATGTCGGCGGCAGATGCGCGACCAGCGCGTATTCCGCCTGGCCGCGTTCGAGCGCCCGGCGCACCTCGGCTGCCAGCGGCCAGTGGCGGGCGGCAGCGAGTGGCGCGGCAGCCACCGCGATGAACTTGCCCTTGTCCTCGAGCAGATAGGAGACGCTGGCCCGCCCTGCCCTCAGCGCGCCAAGCTCTGCCCGGCCCCGGTTGAGCGGCGCGGCCCAGGCGGCAAAGGCCGGGTCGGCGATGACGATCGTGCCATCGCCATCGCAGGCGGCCGAGGCATAGGCGCGAGGGTTGACGAAGGCGGGGCCCGCCGGTGCCCTGTCGGCATCGTGCAGCAAGGCCTCGGCCAGCGCCTCGGGCGCCTCGGCGAGCACTGCGCCGAAACCTTCGCTATCCTCGTGCAGCATGTCGAGCGGGTTGTCCGCGTCACCCGTGGCGCGGAACCGTTCCAGAAAGCGCTGAGCGCGGGACAAGGGCATGCCCTCCTGCCATTGGCGCGACCCCCGGCAGGGACAGTGTGTCGAAAGGCCCGCGCCGAGGCAAGCCCCGGCGCGGCAAGGGGAATCTCAGCTCGGCACGGTGGGGGCTTCGGCAGGCTTTGGCGGAGCCACCGTGAGGTCGATGCGTTCGAAGCGTCTCATCCCCGCGCGGCGTCGGATCAGCGAGCCTTTGGGCGTGCCGAAATCCGCCGTGAGCGTGTAGCGCTCCACCCGATAGCGTCCGGCGAGATCATCGGGCTCGGCGGCAGGCGAATAGCGCCGCTGGGCAATGGCCTTGACCAAGGGCTTGGCCCAGCCTTTCAACTCCGATCCGCGCAGGATTTCCGCAGACTCGACCCTGCCGTCCGCCCCGATCGAAAAACCGACATCGACCCAGAAGAACGGAAAATATCCGGGTTGTGGCTCCGCCAAGGGGCTGCCCCTCTCTATGGGCGGCATGTTGCCCGGTCCATAGGGCGTCGGGGTGGGGGGGGACCAGATCAGCGTCGGTCCCATTCGCTTCTGTTCTTCGGTCAGACGCGCGATCAAAGCTTCGACCGCGGCCATATCGCCATCGCTGGCCGCCAGACGCATTGCCAGCACCTCGGCAGCGAGCTTCAGCTGTCCTGCCTGTGGCACCTCGCTTGCCTGGATGGCGTCGAGCAGTTTCATGGCCTGTACACGCTGATTGGCCCGATACAACATGGCCGCGCGCCCCAGATCGGCGCGCATTGCGATCAACGGTAGGTTGGCCTCGGTCGCCCGTCCGGATAGGTTCTTCAGTTCGCGGATGTTCACCGACGGAGCGTCGAACTGGTACTGCGCCTGGATCAGCCGCATCCGCGCCATCAGCGCATTGGGCGATTGCGGAGCATGTCGGTCGAGCAGCCGGGTCTGGGCTCCCGTGGCGCGCAAAGCCTCGCGCTGGTCGCCAAAATGCCAGGCGACGGTTGCGCGGGCGGTGTGCAATTCGGCTACGGCAAAGGGATCGCTATCGGCCTGTTCCTTGGTGCGCGACACGGCTCTGGCCAATGCCGCGCGGGCGTTGTTGTAATTTCCCTCGCGGAATTCGGCCTCGGCATAGCGTACGGTCGCGATCACGTCCTCGCGCACCGTGCAGCCGCCCGCGATGCAGCGCTCGACATCGGCCTTGAGATCGGCAAGTTTCGCCCCGACCACGACGATCTCGTCGCGCTGGAGCGGGCCCGGCTTGAAGGGGTCGGGGGTTTGCGCTAGCCCGGCAGAGGACAGCAGCAGCAATGCGGTAGCAGCGAACAGACGCCTGGTCATAAGATACTCCGTCGCAAGAAAAACACCCGACTCGAAGAATATCACGGACTTGCAATCTGCCCTAGGCAAATAATCACAAGCCGCATGACTGAAAATATCGACAACAATCTTCATTATGGAGGGAAAATGACACTGTTTTCCCTAACCTACCAACGGCATCGCGCTCGACGCGGCAAAGCGGAACTCAGCCCGGCCCGCCCGGAGCCGAGGCCGGTTGCGGCGGGGCAGCGGTAAGGTCGATCCGTTCGAACCGGGGCGTGCCCGCGCGCCGACGGATCAGCGAGCCTGTGGGGGTGATGAAATTGCCGGTGAGCGTGTATCGCTCGACGCGATAGCGCCCGGCGAGATCGTCAGTATCGGCTGCAGGCGTGTAGCGCCGTTGCGCAATCACCTCGACCAGGGGCCTTGCCCAGATCGCGCGCGGCGATCCGCGCAGGATCTGCACGTCCTCCACCCGGCCATCGGGTCCGATCTGATAGCCGATATCGACCCAGCGCAGGTGCATCAGATCGGAGGAATGGCCCTGCACTTGCATCACCCGGCCATTGGCGGACGCAGAATCGCCGCCGTCCGGAGCCGGCATTTCGGGCGACCAGACCAGCAAGGGGCCGATGCTTTTCTGCTCGTCGGACAGTCTTGCGATCAGCCGGTCGACAGCTCCCGTGTCGCCGTCCCGCAGGGCAAGCCGCATTTCGGTGATCTCTGCGGCCAGCCGCAAACCCGCGCCCCTGGGATGGTCGTTCGCCTTGATGCTGGCGAGCAGCGCCCTGGCTTCTTCGCGTCGGTTGATGCGATGGAGCATGGTGGCCCGGCTGATGTCCGCGCGCATCGCGACCAAAGGCTGGTTGGCGGCTTTTGCCCGTTCGGCCAGCCACTTGATCTGCGCGATGTTCGTCGATGGGCCATCGAGCTGAAACTGCGCCTGGATCAGCCGCATCCGCGCCAACAGCGCGTTGACGGAATCCGGCGCATGGCGATCGAGCAGCCGCGACGTCGCGGCCGTGGCGCGCAGCGCCTCGCGCTGGTCGCCGAAATGCCAGGCGACGGTCGCGCGCGCGGTGTGCAGTTCGGCCACGGCGAAGGGATCGCTGTCCGCCCGGCGCTTGGTCCGCGACACCGCCTTGCCCAGCGCTGTACGCGCATCGTGATAATTGCCTGCGCGAAATTCGGCTTCGGCATAGCGGACGGTGGCGACAACATCCTCGCGCACGCTGCAGCCGCCCGCTTCGCAGCGTTCGACCTCGGCCTTCAGGTCCTTGAGCTTCACGCCGACCACGACGATCTCGTCGCGTTGCAGCGGGCCTGGGCCCGGAGCGGCAGGGTTGAGGGGAGCGGGGGTTTGCGCTAGCCCGGCGGTGGAAAGCCATGCCAGTGCCGTGGCGGCGAACAGACGATGAGCCATGCGTCACTCCGTCGGAAGAAATAACAGCCGGATCGAAAAATATCACGGAGAGCAAGGCTGCTCAAACTGCATGTTCACAGGCACCACGATAGAAAAGGTCGATAATTGACTTCACAAGGGAGAGGAACATGCCGCTCGTAACCACTGAAATCAGCGAGGGTGTCGCGATCGTCACGCTGAACCGGCCCGAGGCAATGAATGCGCTGTCCAAGGCCTTGCGCGCCGAGCTGGCCGAAGCGATGCTGGCGTTGGCGAATGACGATGCCGTGCGCGCGGTGGTGCTGACAGGCGCAGGACACCGCGCGTTCACCGCTGGACTCGACCTCAAGGAGCTAGGCGCGAGCACCGAAGGGCTGGGCGCGGCCAATGCGACCGACCCGCGCGACAATCCGGTCAAGGCGGTCGAGCAATGCACCAAGCCGGTGATCGGCGCGATCAACGGCGTGGCGATCACAGGCGGGTTCGAGCTCGCGCTGGCCTGCGACGTGCTGATCGCGTCGACCAACGCGCGCTTTGCCGATACCCATGCCCGGGTCGGCATCATGCCTGGCTGGGGGCTGTCGCAGAAGCTGTCGCGGATGATCGGCATCTCGCGCGCCAAGGAGCTGTCGCTGACCGGCAATTTCCTCGATGCCGCCACGGCCGAGCGCTGGGGTCTGGTCAACCGCGTGGTCGAGCCCGAAGCACTTCTGCCCGCCGCTACCGCGCTGGCGCGCGACATGGCGAATATCGACCCGGTCATGGTGACGGCCTACAAGAAGCTGATCGACGATGGCTATGGCCTGAGCTTCGACGACGGGCTTGCGCTGGAAGCGGAGCGGTCGAGCGCGGCCAACGGGCAGGTCGCGCCGGAAGCGGTCGAACAGGCGCGGCTCGCGGTGATGGCGCGTGGGCGCAGCCAGGCCTGAGCGCGCCTTAACCGCGCGATTAAATAGCGATTGACGTTTACGTCAACGCAGCGCTAGACCTTGGTGCACCGCCGCACGGCATGAATCGCGCGGCCGAGAATTCACCGGAGAGAAGCCATGTCGCTCGATGCCCTTGCCCGCACCGCCTATACCGCCGATCACGAGGCCTTCCGCCAGACCGTGCGCCGCTTCATGCAGGAAGAGGTCGCGCCCAATGCGGTGAAATGGGACGAGGAAAAGATCGTTCCACGTGAAATCTGGCCCAAGGCGGGCGAGCTCGGCATGCTGTGCCCGACCGTTCCGGAAGAGTATGGCGGCCTGGGTCTGGACTTCGGTTATAACGCCATCGTCAACGAGGAAGCCGCCTATTTCGGCGGATCGCCGCTCGGCTTCTCGCTGCAGTCGGACATCGTCGTCAACTATCTGGTCCAGTACGGATCTGAAGAGCAGAAGCAGAAATGGCTGCCGCGCCTCGTTTCGGGCGAGACGATCACCGCGATCGCGATGACCGAGCCGGGCACGGGATCGGACCTTCAGGGCATCCGCACCACCGCCCGCAAGGATGGCAACCATTATGTCATCAACGGATCGAAGACCTATATCACCAACGGCCAGAATGCCGACCTGATCCTGGTCTGCGCCAAGACCGATACCGAGGTGCAGCCCGCGTGGAAGGGCGTGTCGATCATCCTCGTCGAAGCCGATCGCGAAGGCTTCGCGCGCGGCCGCAATCTCGACAAGATCGGCCAGGACGCTGCGGATACCTCGGAGCTGTTCTTCAACGACGTGCGCGTGCCGATGACCAACTGTCTCGGCGAAGAGGGCAAGGGCTTCATCTATCTGATGAGCGAGCTGCCGCAGGAGCGCCTGTCGATCGCCGTTTCGGCCCAGGCTTCGGCGCAAAAGGCCTATGACGATACCGTCGCGTTCGTGAAGGACCGCAAGGCCTTCGGCAAGACGGTGTTCGATTTCCAGAACACCCGCTTCGTGCTCGCGGACCTGAAGACCAAGCTGCAGGTCGGCTGGGCGCATCTCGACTGGGCGCTCAACCGCCATGCCAAGAAGGAACTGACCGCCGTGGAAGGTGCCGCCGCCAAGCTGTGGCACACCGAACTGCAGTGGGAAATCATGGACAAGTGCCTCCAGCTCCACGGCGGCGCCGGCTATATGAACGAATATCCGATCGCCCGGGCCTGGCGCGGTGCGCGCGTGACGCGCATCTTCGGCGGCACCAACGAGATCATGAAGGAACTGATCGGCCGTTCGCTCTGAGCAGCTGACAGGACCATTTGAATGCCCAAAGCAGAAGCCTGGCAGCGCGATCCGGAAAGCTATCCGTTCAGCACGGTCACCGAAACGCGCTTCCAGGATCTGGACCCGCTCGGCCATATCAACAATGTCGCGATGGCGGCACTGTTCGAAAATGGCCGGGTGCGGTTCAATCGCAATCTGGGGCTCGAACGCCGTCAGCCGGGCGAGCGCTGGCTGATCGCGGCGGTCTCGATCGATTATGTCGCCGAAGCGCATTTCCCCGACCCGGTCGAGGTGATGAGCGGCATCGGGCGGATCGGATCGTCGAGCTGGGACATCTATTCGGCCGCCTTCCAGCAGGGCGTGTGCGTCGCGACCTGCGTGTCGACGCTGGTGCTGACCGACAAGAACGGGCCCAAGCCGATCCCCGAGCCGTTGCGCAAGCGCTATGAAGAGCTGTTCGTGCGCAAACCGGGATGAGAAATGGGCCGGAGCATTGCTGCCCCGGCCCTTTCGTCCTTACCAATAGGGCTGAACCTGCCAGTAATTGTAGACGCTCGACTGATAGTCGCGGTCATAGGCGCGGTCACGATCGCTTTCGGAAAAGCGCGGCGCATCCTTGAGCTGGTCGGCGGTCACGTTGACCAGATAGCCGCCAAGATCGGTGTCGTAGCTGAGCTTCGACCAGGGCAGGCTGTGCAGTTCGCTGCCGATGCCGAGAAAGCCGCCGACCGAGACGATGACGTCGGTGACGCGCCCTTCGCGCTTGCTGATCAGCATGTTGGTGACGGTGCCGATCTTCTCGCGATCCGCGCCATAGACCGCGGTGCCATCGACGCGGTCGCTCGAGATGGTGTCATAGCCGCGTTCGAGCGTGCTGTCGGTCATGTTCATGGGGGTTCTCCTCGTGCTGTCCGCCGGTTCGCCGCTTCCGTTGGGGAATGGGGCGCTGACCGGGCCATGAGGCGGTTTGGGGGTGGCCCGGCCAGCAGGGCATCAAGGGTTGAACCGGCAAAGCGTTGCTCGCCTCGTCGCAAATAGCGCTGCCAATACCGATACTTCTGTTTTTCATGGGGCTGGGCTAGGGTCGGGCGACAATCGCGCGGGGGCTGACGTCCCGGAGAGGATGATGGGTGACGCTGGAGCCTGATCACGAGCATGCGGATGGCAGCCTGCGCGACTGGATGCAGTCGGGACTGTTCGCGGGCGTCGATCAGGCGGCGATCGACGCGCTGAGCGACCGCGCGCACCGGCTCGAACTGCCCGCCGGGAACATCCTGGTGCGCCAGGGCGATCCAGCCGATTCGCTCTATTTCCTCGAAACCGGCCGCTTGCGCGTGCTGATCGAGACGCCGACCGGCAACAAGGCGGTGGCGCAGATCGAGGCTGGCGAACCGGTCGGCGAACTCGCCTTTTTCGGCGGCGGCACGCGCACCGCAACGCTGCAGGCGAGCCGCGACAGCGTGGTTATGGTACTCGACCGGGCGAGCTACGACGCGGTGGTCGCCGCCTATCCGCAGCTCGTCCCTGCCATCCTCACCGCCGTGACCCAGCGACTCGCGGCCGTCACCGCCAAGACCCCGCCGATGGAAGCGCGGCTGCCGCGCGTCATCGCGGTGGTGCCGTGCGGGTCGAGCCGGGTCGATCCCGCGCTGCTCGGCCGTCTGACCGATGCCATTCGGACCACCGTCCCCGACGATCGCCAGGTGATGCTGGTGCGCGAAAGCGACGTGCCGCCCGGCCCCGCCAGCGCCTATCAGGCCTGGCTGCGCGAGCACGAGGCGCGGCGCGGCTATCTGCTGATCGACGCCTCGGGCGATCCCGAATGGGGCTCGCTGGTGTGCCGCAATGCCGACGGCCTGCTGATGATTGCCGAAACAGGCGCGAATCCGGCGATGAACCCGCTCGAACAGGCGGGCTGCGCGGCAATCGAACCGCCCAACCGCACCTTGCTCGTCATCCGTGCCGAGGGCAGGCAGGCCATCCGGGGCACTGCCGCCTGGTTGACCGGGCGCGATCCGCATCTGCACCACCACATGGCGCTCGACAGCGAGGCCGATTTCCGCCGCGTCGCGCGCTTTCTCACCGGGCGCGCGGTGGGGCTGGTGCTAGCAGGGGGCGGCGCGCTCGGCTGTGCGCATCTGGGCATCGTGCGCGGATTGCAGCGCGCGGGCGTGCCGATCGACCTGATCGGCGGAACCAGCGCGGGCGCTGCGATGGGGGCGGCGATCGCGCAAGGGCTGTCGGTCGACCAGACGCTCGACCAGATGGAGGCGATGTTCATCGGCGCCAAGGCGATGCGTCGGTTTACCGTGCCGATCCATTCGCTGCTCGACCCCGCCGTGTTCGATGCCGAGCTCGAGGCGCGCTACGGCAATGCCGATATTGCCGACCAGCCGATCAACTTCTTCGCGATTTCCACCAACCTGTCGACCAATGACCTGCATGTCCACCGGCGCGGCGCGCTGTGGCATGCGGTGCGCGCCTCGGGATCGCTGCCGACGATCCTGCCGCCGTTCATCGATACGGACGGCAATATCCTGGTCGATGGCGGCGTACTCGACAATGTGCCCGTCGTGACGATGCGCGCGCTCAAGTCCGGCCCCAATATCGTCGTAACGCTGGGCGAGGCGGGACAGGTGTGGCGGATCAAGGCCGCCTACCAGTCGCTGCGGCGTCGCGGGCAGCTGATCCGCGATCTGCTGCTGCGGCGCAAGGCGGACAGCGATTTCCCCTCGATCGTCGAAATCATGCAGCGATCGATGGTGGTGGCGAGCCGCATTGCCTCGCGATCGATGCTGCGCGAGGGCGACATATTATTGAGCCCGCCGATCGTGCCGGGCATGCAGATTCTCGACTGGCATCTGGGGCGCAAGCAGGCCGAACAGGCGGCGCGCTATGTCGAGCAGCAGGTCGCCGCGCATCCCGAACTGGGCGGACTGGCCAACCCGTCGGATTAGACCAGCCACCAGATTGCGCCGATGAGGGCCAGCGTCGCCAGCGACAGCAGCCAGGACAGCAGCCGGATGCGCATCGGCTTGAGCGCAGACACGCTATGCGCTTCGAGCTGATCGACAATATGCCGCGCGCGCCGGTCGGCGGAGAGAAACACATAAATCGCGACCAGCAGGAACACGCTGGCGATCGCCTTGGGCACCCATTCGGGTTCGAGCTCGCGGAACAGCGCGTTAAATCCCAGTCCGATGCCGACGGCGGCCATGCCGGTGCGCACCCATCCGGCAAAGCTGCGCTCATGCGCCAGGACAGTGCGATCCTCCGCTAGATCGGTGCGGTCGCGCGCCAGCTCGCGGCGTTTCTCGGCATTCATCGGACGGCTCCTCGCGCACCAAAAGCCATTCCGCGCCGATCATCGCAGCAACATAGGCTGGCTCAGGTGGTAGGGTCGAGCGCTTCGGCCACCTCTTCGGTCTTGCGCCGGGGCAATGCGATCATGCCCAGGATGAACAGCGCGAAGCACAGGCAGATCGCATTGGGGATGATCAGCGCCCATTCGCCCTTGAGCAGCCCGAAGGTCGTCCAGGCGAGGAAGGCCAGGCTGGTCAGCGCGAACATGCCGAGCGAAAGCCCCTCGGTCGAACGATCGCGGATGATCTTCCACGCCTGCGGGGTGAAGCTCGCCACCGAGGCGCACGCGCCCACCGTGCCGACAACGGAAATCCAGTCGAGTGTCATGAAAGCTCCAGGGGTTCGAGCGCCAGGCGGCTCCGGTTGAGCGAATTGGGAAGATCATTGGCCATGAAGCGCACCACCGCCTCGCGCACGTCGCAGCGCAGATCGAACAGCTCGCCGCCATTGCGCGCGCTCATCAGCACCCGCAGCTCGAGAATGTCGGCGGTCATGTCGGTCACCTGGAGCAACGCCACCCGTCCGTCCCAGAGCCGGTGTCCACGCACCGCCTCGAGCGCGACCTTGCGCACGCTCTCGACATCGGCGGCATGATCGGCATGGATCATCACGGTGCCGAGCAGATGGCTGGTCTGCAGCGTCCAGTTCTCGATCGGCTCCTCGAGCAGCTTCGAGACCGGAATGACCAGGCGGCGGTCGTCCCAGATCTTCAACACGACATAGGTGAGCGTGATCCGCTCGACCCGGCCCCATTCGCCGCGATAGACCAGCACGTCGTCAATCCGCACCGGCTCGGTAAAGGCCAGCTGGATGCCCGCGACGAGATTCTTGAGCAGGGGCTGCGCGGCGACGCCGAAGGCGAGGCCGGCAAGGCCGGCCGAGGCGACCAGAGCAACACCGATCTCGCGCACCGCCGGAATCTTGAGCAGCAGCAGGCCGATGCTGACCAGCCCGGCGATGACAATGGCGATGCGGGCGAGAATGTCCGCGCGCGTTCGCCTGCGCCGCGCAGCGAGATTGTCCTCGGCGCTGACATCCGATCGCGCTTCGATATAGCCATGGACGAAACGGATGATTGCGATGACCAGCCAGCCCCAGAGCAGCGGCATGATCACGCGCACCGCGCCGGTCAGCGCGGCGGCGGCTTCGTCACCGCGCACCGCCAGGCTGTCGGTGCCAAGCAGCACCAGCGCAACCATGATCCAGCGCGAGGGCTGGCGGATGCATCTGACCAGCGCCTCGTCCTGCAGCGTGCTGGTACGCCGTGCGATGCGGCTGGCAATCGCCATGACGACGGCATGCGCGACCAGCGCAACCGCAATGAGTGTGGCCGCCAGTGCGGGCGTGCGCAGCAATTCCCAGAGATCGGATTGGTCCATCAAGGGGTAACGGCGCACGCCCGATCGGGTTCAGCCCTGGCTTCAGAAAAGCGGCTGATAATTGACCTGGTCGGCCAGATCCTCGCGATCGAGTATCTCGAGCCGGCAATTGACGAGGCGGATGACGCCGTCGGCGCGCATCTGCTGCAGCGTCCGGTTGACGTGCACCGACGAGATGCCGACGAGATCGGCGAGCAGTTCCTGGGTGAGCGGCATGTGATAGCTGTCGGCCTCGCCCTGGCCGCGCATCGCCAGCCGTTCGCCCAGCTCGAGGAACAGATGCGCCATGCGCTCATAGGCGCTCAGGCAGCCGAGACGGAAGATGCTGTTCTCGAGCTGGCGCTCGATCAGCGCGCATTCCAGCTCGACCACGTCCGATTCGGGCAGCGAGCCGAACTCGATCAGCTGCAGACGGCTGATCGACATGACCGCGTGGTAGAAGCTGGGCTGGTTGCTGCGCCAGACGCCGATGATCTCGCCGGGCAGATACAGGTTGGTCAGCTGGCGCCGACCGTCAAAGGTGATGCGATATCCCGCCGCCCAGCCTTCCAGGACGAGTCGCGGCCGGACGACGGTGTCGCCCTGCTGGATGAAGTCGCAACGCGGCTCGATGGAACTGGGGGAGTGGCGGGGTTGAGACGGAAACGCGATCGGCAAGCTCGCATGGATGTTCATGATTACGGTGTCTCTCTGCTAGGTCCCTCCCCTCGCACCCTTTCAGTTGGCTGAACGCCCGTCCTTATACTGGTATATGTTAGTGCCGGATTCGCGACGAGATGAAAAAAACGGGGGGCGAAATGCCCCCCAAGTCGCTGATTTATATTAAAATTAACCCAGGTTAAGTCTTGGGTTTCTCGGTCTTGCCGAGTCCCGAAGACGAGCCGGACGCGCTGACGCCATCGCGCTCGTCATCCTGTCGGTTCTTCGAGCGCCACTCGCTGAACTCCTGGTCGAACTGGCTCTGCCGCTGCTGATTGAAACGGTCATAGTCGCTGTCGAGCTGCTCGATCTGCTTCTGGCGCCAGCTCGAATAATGCGGATCGTGCTGGTGCCGGTGCCCTGAGCTATCACCCTGCTGACCCCAGCCGTGCTGTCCGCCACCCTGCTGGTTCTGGCCATAACGCCCCGAACCCTGCTGGTCCTGACCGCCCTGGAAGGACTGGCCATAGCCGCCGGCCATGCCGCCGCCATAGCCCGAAGACTGGCCGCCCTGACCGCCCGAATAGCCATAGCCGCCCTGGCCGCTGCCGCCGCCTGACTGGCCCCATTGGCTGCCATTGCCGCCCTGCTGGTCATAGCCGCTGGGCTGGCCATAGCCTTGGTTCGACTGACCATAGCCCTGGCCCGACTGGCCATAGCCCGACGAACGGTTCTGCTGGCCCTGGCCTGCGCCGCCCCAGCCGCCGCCCTGGGCAAAACCGCCGACTTGCGCATAGTCCTGGCCAGACTGGCCAAATCCGCTGCCGCCGCCATAGCCGCCGCCCTGGCCCGAACCGCCACCGCCATATTGCGCGGGATCGGCGAAATGGCCGCCATGCTGCCAGTTGTTGCCGCCCTGCTGATGCGACTGACCGGATTGGCCGGACTGGCCCCAGCCGCCACCCTGGTTGTTGCCGCCCTGCTGACCGCGCTGGTAATCTCCCTGCCCGCGCTGGCCCCAGTTGTCAGCCTGCTGCTGCGGCTGGCCCTGCCCGGCATAGCCGGATTGATGGCTCGCCGAGCGCGCATAGTCGTTTTCCTGCCGACGCTGGCCTTGCTGGTTGCTGTCGGTGTCGTTCCAGTTCTGATTGTTATCAGCCACTTGAGACTTCCTTTCCTGCATTGCGGTTGCGCCACCTGGGGAAGAGGCGGCGCTCCGGACCGCTGCTGCCATAGTCGGAATATTGGCGGGCAGCGGCCCTTGCACAGGTTAGGAATGGCGCAGGCTATCGCACCGCTCGCCGCAAATCAGCTTCCGACGATCACCCCGCCATTGGGGTGGAGCACCTGGCCGCTCATGTAGCTCGAATCCTCGCACGCCAGGAACAGGAAGCAGGGTGCGACCTCGTTGGGCTGACCGGGGCGTCCCATTGGCGTTGATTCACCGAAATTCTCGAGCTTCTCCTCGCTCGCGCCACCACAGGGGTTAAGAGGGGTCCAGATCGGTCCCGGCGCGACGCCGTTCACACGGATGCCCTTTTCGACAAGATTTTGCGACAGGCTGCGCGTGAAGGCGGTGATTGCGCCCTTGGTCGCCGAATAGTCGAGCAGCTCGTCGGCACCCTTGTACATCGTCACCGAGGTGCAGTTGATGATCGTCGCACCGGGCTTGAGATGCGGCATCGCCGCCTGCACCATGTAGAACATGCCATAGACATTGGTCTGGAAGGTGCGCTTGAGCTGCTTGTCCGAGATATCGGTAATGTCCTTGTCGGGATGCTGCTCGCCCGCATTGTTGACGAGAATGTCGATCTGGCCGAACGTGCGGATGGCAAGGTCTATGACCTCGCGGCAATGGTCGCGCTCGCCGATATCGCCGGCGATGATCACCGCCTTGCCGCCTTCTTCCTCGACCATCTCGGCCGTGGCCTCGGCATCGGTGTCCTCTTCCAGATAGCTGATCACGACATTCGCGCCCTCGCGCGCGAACAGCACCGCGACGGCACGGCCGATCCCCGAATCGCCGCCGGTGACGATCGCCACCTTGCCCTCGAGCCGACCCGAACCCGGGTAACGCGGCTGCCATTCGGGCTTGGGATCAAGCTCGGCTTCGAGGCCGGGAAGCTGTGCCTCATGCATTTTGGATATCGTGCTGGTCATGGGGAAATGTCCTTCGATGGAGGGAGGGTGCGTGCCCGGATCAACCCAGGGTCACGTCGAGAAACATCATGATGGCCAAACCCGCCATCAGTGCAGGGGTTGCCGATCCATGCTCGATCCGGCGGCTGGTGCCGGGGATGATGTCGGCCATCACGACGAACAGCATCGCGCCGGCGGAAAAGCCCAGCGCCCAGGGGAGCGCCGCTGTCGAAGCCTGGACGATAGCAACGCCCAGCGCACCGCCGAACGGTTCGACCAGCCCAGTGGCGAGCGCGGCGAGGATGCACCGCCCCCTGCTCCAGCCCAGGGTCGACAGCGCCGCCGCCACCGCCATGCCTTCGGGAATGTTCTGGATGCCGATCCCAAGCGCGGTCGCCCAGCCGAGGCTCGCATCGTCCGACATGAAGCTGACGCCGACCGCGGTGCCTTCGGGAATGTTGTGCAGCGTCACCGCGAGGATGAACAGCAGGATGCGCCGATGTTCGGCATTGTCGGCGAGCCAGCCGGGCAGCTTCGCCAGCCGGGCGCGCGCGATCCGATCGATGCCGCGGCCGAGCTGCGCCATCGCCAGCGCGCCGAGCAGCACCGCGCCGATCACGATCACCGCCGCCATCTCGCGCGACGACCCGGTGGCCTCGGCCTGCGCGATGCCGGGGATGATCAGCGAGAAGAACGCCGCCGCGATCATCACTCCGGCGGCAAAACCCATCAACAGATTCTGCCGCCGGGCATCGGGCGGGCCGCCCAGCATGACCACCACGCCGCCCAGCCCGGTCAGCGCGCCTGCGACCAGGCTGCCGACGATGCCCAGGATCGCCAGTTCATTCATCGGCTTGGGCGCGGTGGCGAGGGGTCATGCCTGGCATCGTCACGTCAGGGTCAGACCTGCTTCATGCCGAGTTCGGCCCCGGTCACCGGATCGACCGTGGGGTCCGATGCGGTGCGCTCGGCCATCGCCAGCACGGTGCGCAGCTGGTCCTTGGGCAGCTCGACCTCGGCGGTGCCGTCGCCGCCATCGACCGGGCCGTGCGCCTCGAGGTCGTCGATCCGCTCCCACTGGTCGCCGCTGTTCCACGGGCCCTCGGTATCGCCGGGGCCGGTCGACGCGTTGACATAGAGCGAATCATAATCCCCCATCGCGCCGAGCTTGCCCGGAGGGAAATTGTCGGCGATCGTGTACAGCGCCTTTTCGAATGATTTCTGGTGGGCGATCTCGCGCGTCATCAGAAAGCCGAGCGCATCCTTGATGCCCGGATCGTCGGTCACGTTGATCAGCCGCTCATAAACGATCTTGGCGCGCGATTCGGCAGCGATATTGCTGCGCAGATCACAGGTCGGGTCGCCGCGCGAATCGACATAGGCTGCGGTCCATGGCACGCCGGACGAATTGGTGAGCGCGGGGCCGCCGCCATAGAGGATCGCCTGGGTATGGCTGTTGCCGCCAGCGGTGAGCGAGCGGTACAGGTCCGCTTCCTCCATCGCAGCCTCGGCCAGATCGCCTTTCGCGCCATTGTTGAGCATCGCGACGATCGATCCGATCACCTCGAGATGGCTCAGCTCCTCGGTGGCGATGTCGAGCAGCATGTCCTTGCGGCCGGGATCCTCCTCGGCCAGCCCTTGCGTGAAATAGCGCATTGCCGCAGCGAGCTCGCCATCGGGTCCGCCGAACTGTTCGAGCAGCAGCGAACCGAGCACCGGGTTCGGCTCGGACACGCGCACGGTATATTGCAGGCGCTTGTTATGGGTGAACATGCGGGGGGTTTCCTTGAAATGGGGGGAGGTCCCGGAACGCGCGGTTCCGGGGCCGAAGGATCAGAGGGCGGTGGTCGTTGGGTGCGCCGTCGTCACATGCGCCGCGTTGCCAACGCGCTCTTCGCGGCGTAACGTGCGCGGGATGGTGTTGTGCTTGGGCGCCGGCATCGCCAGCGTGAGGAGCGCACCGATCAGCGGCACGCCCATGATCCAGAGCGGCAGCAGCGGGAATCCGAGAAAATAGGTCATGGGGGGTCTCCATCATTGCCGGGGCGGGGTGTCCCGACAGGATGGTGCAAGGCTGACCCCTTGAGCACGACCGCCCCATAACATGGGTCAGGCCGCGCCAATTTCGTCAGAACGAGGGGGTTTCACCTATGTAAGATTGCCCGGGCGCGCGCTCGGCTAGGTGCCGGATCAGTCCAATGCGACACGCCCGTCCGTTCCAGGACCGGCGGCCACCTTCGATCCGGAGACACCCGATGCACCGCCCGTTTTCGCACAGCCCGACCCCTGCCCTTTCGGCGCGCCCGGTGATCGTCTGTTTCTCGCACCTTCGCTGGGACCTGGTGTTCCAGCGGCCGCAGCACATCATGACCCGGCTCGCCGGCCAGTTCGACGTCACCTATTGGGAGGAGCCGCGCTTCGAGGCGGCGTGCGATTCTCCCCGGCTCGACCGCAGCAGCGTCGAGGGCGGCGTGACGCGGCTGGTTCCGGTGCTGCCCGAAGGGCTTGACGGCACCGCCATCGATCGGGCGCTCGGCGCGTTGCTCGAGGCCGAGGTCGCAGGCCACCGCGGCCCCCTGGTCTTCTGGTACTATACCCCGATGATGCTCGCGTTCAGCGCCGGCATGCAGCCCGATTTCACCGTCTATGACTGCATGGACGAGCTCGCCAATTTCGCCTTTGCGCCCGCCGATATCGCGCAGCGCGAGGCGAGCCTGATGGCGCGCGCCGACCTGGTGCTGTGCGGCGGACGCAGCCTCTACGAGGCACGCCGCAACCGTCACCCGAACGTGAACTGCTATCCGTCGGGCGTCGATATCGCGCATTTTGCGCGCGAGGCCGCGACCACTCCGGAACCCGAGGATCAGGCGCAGCTGCCACGCCCGCGCCTCGGCTTCTATGGCGTGATCGACGAGCGCATGGACCTCGCGCTGCTCGCCGAACTCGCAGCGCTGCGCCCCGACTGGGCGTTCGTGATGATCGGTCCGGTGGTCAAGATCAGCCCCGACGATCTGCCGCGCGCCGCCAATATCCATTGGCTGGGCGGACGCGATTATGCCCGGCTGCCCGATTATGCGGTGCACTGGGACGTCGCGCTGATGCCCTTCGCGCTCAACGCCTCGACGCAGTATATCAGCCCGACCAAGACCCCCGAATATATGGCAAGCGGACTGCCCGTGGTTTCCACCCCGATTGCCGATGTCGTTGCGACCTATGGCACGCTCGGCAGCATCCGCATCGCCGAAGACGCGCGCGGATTCGTGTCTGCCTGCGAAGCGCTGCTCAGCGCCGATTCGCGCACCCGCGCCGCGTGGAAGGCAGAGGCCGAAACGTGCCTGGCCGACAAGAGCTGGGACGGCACCGTTTCCAGAATCGCGCGCCAGTTGCAGGACGGGCTTGTCGCGCGGCAGGTCGCACGCATCGGCTCTGCCCGCCCGGTCAATCGCGCGCGCCATTATGACGTGCTCGTCGTCGGCGCAGGGTTCGCCGGTGCCGTCATGGCCGAGCGGATCGCCGCAGGATCGGGCAAGTCGGTGCTGGTGATCGACAAGCGCCCGCATATTGCGGGCAATGCCTATGACCATCATGACGATGCCGGCATCCTGGTGCACAAATACGGCCCGCATATCTTCCACACCAACAGCCGCGACATTCTCGACTATCTTTCGCGCTTTACCGGCTGGCGGTCCTATGAGCATCGCGTGCTCGCGCAAGTGGACAATCAGCTGGTGCCGATGCCGATCAACCGCACGACGCTCAACGCACTTTATGGTCTGAACCTCGAGACTGAGGAAGAAGCGGCAGAATATCTCCGGTCGGTTGCGCTCGATGTCGGCGAGGTGCGCAATTCGCGCGATACCGTGGTGTCGCAAGTCGGTGAGGACCTCTATGCCAAGTTCTTCGAGGGCTATACCCGCAAGCAATGGGGCGTCGATCCGCGCGAGCTCGACAAGTCGGTCGCGGCGCGGGTTCCGGCGCGGACGAATACCGATGACCGATATTTTACCGATGCGCATCAGTGCATGCCCAATCAGGGCTATACGAAGATGTTCGCCAAGATGCTGGATCACCCGCAGATCGACGTGCTGACCGGTCAGGGCTATGCCGATCTGCCCGACAATATCAGCTGGGACCATCTGGTCTGGACCGGGCCGATCGACGAATATTTCCACCACCGGCTGGGGCATCTGCCCTATCGTTCGCTGCGCTTCGAGCATGAAACGCTGCCGCAGGAACAGGCGCAGCCGGTTGCGACGGTCAACTATCCGGATTACGACGTGCCCTATACCCGCATCACCGAGTTCAAGCATCTGACCGGGCAACAGGCCGAGGTGACCAGCATCATGCGCGAATATCCGGCGGACAAGGGCGATCCCTATTATCCCGTGCCCAATGCAGCCGCGCAGGACATGTACCGGCGCTATGCGGCGCTGGCGCGCGATTGCCCGGAAGTGACCTTTGTCGGGCGGCTCGCCACCTATCGCTATTACAACATGGACCAGATCGTCGGCCAGGCGCTGGCGACCTGGCGCAGGCTCGATGCGCGCTGGCGGCTCGAATCGCTCTCGACCCTGGGCGTGGTGGCCGCCGAATGAAGCACGTTGCCGAGCTTGAAAAAACGGCCATCCGCCGCGTATCCGCACCCGGTCCCGAGCGGGACTGGGTGCGGTGCGTGGGCCGCGCACCCTATTTCCAGACCGAATCGGGCGCGGCCTGGGCACCGGTCGGGCATAACGAGGCGATCACCTGGCCGCATCTCGCGCCGCTCTATCGCAGGCACGATGTCGCATCGGTCGATCGGCATTTCGCCGCGCTGAAGGCGAGCGGGGTCACATGCCTGCGCCTCATGCTCGATTACAACCAGGTCCGCCACCGCCATCTGGAAAGCCGCTGCGGCCATTTCAGCCCGGCAATGGTGCGGCTGTGGGACGATCTCATCCAGCTGGGTGAGCGGCACGACATCCGCTTCCTGCTCACCCCGTTCGACACCTTCTTCATGGCGCGGCGCTGGAAGACGCACCCCTATGCCCAGGCGACCGGCGGGCCGTGCAAGTCGCCGCGCCACATGTTCACCTGCGCCGATACGCGCGCGGCGATCATCAACCGGCTGCTGTTCGCCACCCGCCGCTGGGGGCACAGCCAGGCGGTGTTCGGCTGGGACCTGTGGAACGAGATCGACAGCTTCTATGCTGGCGGCGACATGGCGGCGGTGCATGCCTTTGTCGGCGAGGTCTCGGCAGCGCTCAGGGCCGAGGAGTTGCGCGTGCATGGCCGCAGCCATCCGCAGACGGTGTCGGTCTATCTCCCCAACCTGCTGCTGCGCCCCGATCTGGGCGAGGTGATCTTCCGCCACCCGTCGCTCGATTTCGCCAGCGTGCACCTGTACGAGAAGGGCACAATCGACCATCCGCGCGGCACGCTTGGCCCCGCCGAGGCGACCGCGCGGCTGATGACGCAAGCGATCGAGCAATGTCCGGTCGATCGCCCGTTGCTCGATACCGAGCACGGGCCGATCCATGCGTTCAAGGATCGGCACATCACGCTGCCGGATGATTTCGACACCGAGCTGTTCCGCCGCATGCAATGGGCGCATCTGGCGAGCGGCGGCGCAGGCGGCGGCATGCGCTGGCCTTATCGCCACCCGCATGTGCTGCTGCCCGCGATGCACGAAGCGCAGGGCGTGCTGGCGCGCTTCCTGCCACTGATCGACTGGTCGAGCTTCCGCCGCCAGCCGCTCGGCGAACGGTTGCGCGCACCGGGCTTCGATGGCCTTGCGACCGGCTGCGGCGATGCCCGCCAGGCGATCGTGGTGCTGATGGCCAATCGCGCGCAGTGCGGCCATGCATCGACGCTCGACATTCACGGGCTGGAGCCTGGCGTGTATAGCGTCACCCAGATGAACACGCTGACCGGAGAGGCGGAAACCGCTCAGGTCCAGACGATGCAGGACGGAACGCTCACCGTGCTGGCGGGCGGGACGGGCCAGGATGTCGCGCTCGCGATGGTGCGGACCGACTCGAGCGGCTAGTCGCCGCGCTGGTCCTTGGCTGTGCGCAGCCCGATGGCGAGCGCGGCGAGCGTCACCATGTTGCGGATGTCGCGCCGCGGGCGTTCGCCATAATCGACGCGATAGACCCAGGACTGGTCGGGCACCGCAACGCCGATATAGGCAACGCCCGCACCCTCGCGTTCGTCAGGGTCGGACGACCCGGCAAAGCCGGTAATGGCGAGCGAAAGCTGCGCATCGGCAAGACACAGGCTGTTTTCCGCCAGAGCGCGCGCCACCGGCTCGCTCACCGCGCCATGCTGGTCGATCAGGCCGGGATCGATGCCCAGCATGTCGTGCTTGGCGGCGACCGAATAGCAGACATAGCCGCGATCGAGGCAATGGCTCAGCCCCTCGATATCGGTGACCAGCGACGACAGGAAGCCGCCGGTGCAGCTTTCCGCCGTCGCCAGCTTCCAGTTCATCCTGTCGAGCATCGCCAGCAGCGTTCGCGCGGCTGCGGTCAGCTGCGCGGAATCGGGCACCACACGTTCGTCGCGTTCCTGTTCGAGTGCTTCGGTCATGCCCGGCCCGTGCGTTCAGCTCGCCAGCGCGACCAGTTCGGGCCGGGGCAGACCTTCGGCCTTGGCCTGGGCGAGCAGTTGCTGCTTCAGCTCGGCCATCTGCGCGCCCAAGGCGACCAAGTCGATGTCCGCCTTGCGCACCTGCGCGAAGATGCTGCCGCGCTGGCGCTCTTCCTCATAGACGTGATGCTCGACCTGCTCCTTCAGCACGCTCACCTTGGCGTCATAATAGGCGTCCGAGGGCGTGCCCTGTTGCAGCGAGAGGATCAGCGTCTTGGCGCTGTCATGCTCGACCTGCGCCTCGTCCATCATGTCGTCGTCGACCGCCTCGCGGATCGCAGGATAGAAGACCTGCTCCTCGACCATCGCGTGAATGGTCAGTTCCTGGCAGATCTGCTGGACGATCTTCTGCTGCGCCGCCTCGCCGCGCGCATTGTCGTATTTCTCGAACAAGGCTTCCACCGTGCGGTGGTCATCGGCGAGCATCTGCAACGCGTCGCGGCTTTCCTTCTGGGCCATGTCTCTCTCCTTTGTCGAACGGGTCAGGCGAGGATCAGCCCCGCCATGTTCATCTCGCGGCTGAGCTTCTTGTTCTCCTCGTCGCTCAGACGCTCGCGCAGCGCGGGGAACAGCTCGTCCTCTTCCTCGCGCATATGCTCCTCGAGCGCGCTGCGCAGGCGGCCGAGCGTTTCGTTGAACGCCGGATCGCCCTTGTCCATATGGCCGAGCGCGTAGAGCATCGCCTTGACCTCGCCATGGTCGCTGTTGAGCGACTTGGCCGCATCACCCTCGCCGCCCTGGCCGAGCACGGGATAGATGACATTCTCTTCCTGCATCGCGTGCTTGGTGATCATGTGCTTGAGGTTCATCAGCAGCATCGCGCGGCGGTCGGTCTGCTCGGGCGAGAGCTGTTCGAGCTTGTCGATCACGGCCAGCGTCGCCTTGTGCTCTTTGATCAAGCCTTCGCACCAGTCCTGCGCCATCGCGGTGGGGGCCTGGACCGCCATCTTGCGGCCGATATTGGCGATCGCCGCCACGCCTGCAGTGAGCAGCAGGCCCTTGACCGAGCTGCTCAGGATCGAGCTTCCGCCCTGTCCGTTGGGGGTGCGACCATTGTGCGTTCGTGAATGAGCCATGGGGTGTTCCTCTCGATGGGGGCCGCCGATTCGGGGAGGCGGCGGCTTCGGACCTTTGTGTCGCGCAGCCGCGAACAACCCACACCGGCCTATGTTAGCGCCCCCCGCAATTGCCGCGCCTAGCCTTGCAGCCTCATTTTGCGAGAAGGACGGAGCCATGACCGACAAGACGCGTATCCCCGACGACATGGAAGCGCGGACCGGCAAGGGTGGTGCGGGAGAATCGGGCGGCGGCGCCTATCCCAACCCGCACACCGGCAAGGAGCTGCGCGGCGAAAAACGGGGTTTCATCGAAGGTGGACAGAGCGAGAACCGCTATTACGGGCCGAAACATGCGCAAGGCAATGCCGCCAAGAATGCCGGGCGCGACGATCTGGCAGGCGACAAGGTCCATGAGGGCATGTGATCTGCCCGGCGCGCCTGCCCGATGAGCAGGGAAGGCGCGCTGGTCTTCACGACCGACGACATGCCCGGCATCACCCGCAAGCGGCGCGGCAAGGGCTTCAGCTATCACGATGCGAAGGGAAAGCTGATCCGAGACAGGGCGGTACGCCAGCGCATCGACAGCCTGGCCATCCCGCCCGCTTATGAGCAGGTGTGGATATGCCCCGACCCCAACGGCCATCTGCAGGCGACCGGGCGCGATGCCCGCGGGCGCAAGCAGTATCGCTATCACCCCGCCTATCGCGAGCAACAGGACGCGGCGAAGTTTGCCCGGCTTGCCAGTTTCGGGGCGAAACTTCCCGCAATCCGCGAACGGGTGGAAAAGGATATTTCCTCGAAGGGAACATCGCGCACCTGCGTGATGGCGACGATCATTCACCTGCTCGACTGTACCGCGATCCGCATCGGCAATGCGCTGTACGCCAAGCAGAACCGGTCCTACGGCTTGACCACGCTGCACTGCCGCCATGTCGCGCTCGAGGCCTCGCAGATCCGCTTCCGCTTCAACGGCAAGAGCGGGCGCAAATGGGATGTGAGCCTGCGCCACCGGCGCGTCGCCAAGGTGCTGCGCGGCCTGCAGGAGCTGCCCGGCCAGCAGCTGTTCCGGTACAAGGACGGCGACGAGCTGCGCGCGGTCACGTCGGACGATATCAACGCCTATCTGCGCGAGATCGGCGGCGAGGATTTCTCGGCCAAGGATTTCCGCACCTGGTGCGGCACCGTCACGGCTTGCTCGGTGCTGTGCGAGCTGCGTCAGCAGGAGGATGCGCCGCCTGCAGAAAAGGCAATCCGCGAGGCGGTGGCGCGCGCCGCCGATGCGCTGGGCAACACGCCCACCATATGCCGACAGTCCTATATCCATCCGCAGCTGCTCGAAGCCTATCGCGATGATGACCCAATGTTCCGCCGCACCGACCCGGACGAAGCCGAACCGGCGGTGCTCAAGCTGCTGAAAAAGCGCCGTTGAGGGGAACCTGCACGGCTCTGGCGCGTGTCCCTTGCACACCTTCATGGATGGACCCGAAAAGGAGCCGCACCCGCGTGCCTGACAGCCTTGTGCATTTGATCGTCCCCGCCGAAACCCATCAGGAGGCAAGGCCATTGGCGCTGCTGCTCGATTTTGACGGGACGCTGGTCGAGATTGGCGACACGCCCGATGCTGTCGCGATCAGCCCGGCCATGGCCGACACGCTGGCCGAAGCGTCGCGCACCCTGGCTGGCCGCATCGCGGTGGTGAGCGGCCGCTCGCTCGAACAGCTGCACCGCTTGCTTCCCCCCGCACTGGCAGGCGGCGTGATCGCGGCCAGCCATGGTCAGGAGCTGAGCGTCGACGGCGCGGTCCAGGCCCCTCGCGCCACACGGCTGTTCGCCGATCTTGCCTTCGAGGCGGCCCTGCATTTCGAGGACTTTCCCGGCATCGTCATCGAGGAGAAGAGCTTCGGGCTGGGCGTGCACTACCGGTTGATGCCGCAGTTGCGCGACCGGGCTGAGCAATGGGCGCTGGCGCAGGCCGCCGCGCACGGGCTGGTCGTCCAGCAGGGCGACATGGTGTTCGAGCTGCGGCCCGGCGGATCGGACAAGGGCGATGCGGTGCGCGCCATCATGGCGCTGGATCGCTTTGCCGGCAGCGCGCCGGTGTTCATCGGCGACGATCTGACCGACATCCCTGCTTTCGAAGCAACGCGCGCGCTGGGCGGCCAGGCGATCAGCGTCGGCTCGCGCACCGCCGATCACAGCGACGAGCGGCTCGACAGCGTCGAAGGCGTGCGTCGGCGCATCGCGGCGCTGATCGCATGAGTGCGGCGATGAGGGACGCCATGAACCTCTGGCCCATCGGCAATTGCGAGATCGCAGCGCTGGTCGATCCCAATGCCCGCATCGCCTGGGGCTGCCTGCCGCGCTTCGATGGCGATCCGGTGTTCTGCTCGCTGCTCGAACCCAGGCAGGACCATGGCTATTGGGACATCGTGCTCGAGAACTGCGCACATACCGAGCAGCACTATATCCGCAACACCCCCGTGCTGGTCACGCGCATGTCGTGCAATGCGGGCAATGTCATCGAGGTCGTGGATTTCATGCCGCGCTTCCCGCGCCATGGCCGCATGTTCCGCCCGGTGGCGATTGCACGGATCGTCCGCGTCATCAGCGGGTCCCCCCGCATCTCGGTGCGGCTGCGCCCCGCTTATGCCTGGGGCGAGGGTTCGCCCCGGCTCACATCGGGCTCCAATCACATACGCTATATCCTGGGCGAGCAAGTCCAGCGATTGACCTCGAACGCCCCTTTGGGGTGGATCCGGGACGAGCGCATGTTCAGGGCAGAACGCGACCTCTATTTCTATTTCGGCCCCGACGAAGGGTTCGACGCGCAGCTAGAGGCGCGGATGGAGGCAATGCTCGACGAGACCGTCTCGACCTGGCAGCACTGGGTGCGCGGGCTCAACTTGCCGCTCGAATGGCAGGAGGCGGTGATCCGCGCCGCGATCACGCTCAAGCTGTGCCAGTACGAACAGACCGGCGCGATCGTCGCGGCGCTCACCACCTCGCTGCCCGAACATGCCGATTCGGGGCGCAACTGGGATTATCGCTTCTGTTGGATCCGCGATGCCTATTTTACCGTGCAGGCGCTCAACCGGCTCGGCGCGCTCGACGTGCTCGAATCGTACCTGCATTACTTGCGCAACATCGTCGATGCAGCGCGCGGCGGGCATATCCAGCCGCTCTACGGCATCGGCGGCGAAGCAACCCTCACCGAGCATGTCATGCCCGCGCTCCAAGGCTTTGCCGGCATGGGTCCGGTGCGATCGGGCAACCAGGCCTATGAGCAGGTCCAGCACGATGCCTATGGCCAGATCGTGCTGTCGAGCGTGCAGGCCTTTTTCGACCAGCGGCTGCTGCGCCAGGCGACGGTGCAGGATTTTGAGGCTCTGGAAGTCGTCGGCCACCGCGCCTTTGCAATGTTCAACGAGCCCGATGCGGGCCTGTGGGAGCTGCGCACTCGCGCGCATGTCCATACCTATTCCGCCGCGATGTGCTGGGCCGCATGCGACCGGCTCGCCAATGCGGCAGGCGCGATCGGGCGGCCCAAGGCGGCGATGTTCTGGGGCGAGCGCGCCGAGCATATCCGTACCCATATCGACGCCCATGCCTGGAGCCATGCGGGCAACCATTATTCGGCGGTGCTGGGCGAACGCACGCTCGATGCCAGCCTGTTGCAACTGCTCGACCTGAAATTCATCCGCGCCGACGATCCGCGCTTCATAGCGACGCTCGACGCGATCGAGGGCGGGCTGCGCCGGGGCAGCCATATGCTGCGCTATGCCGACGAGGACGATTTCGGCCCGCCGCAATCGGCGTTCAACGTCTGCACCTTCTGGCTGATCGAGGCGCTGCACGCCACCGGCCGCTATGGCGATGCCCGTTCGCTGTTCGAGGAAATGCTGAGCCGCCGAACCCCGGCCGGCCTGCTCTCCGAAGATATCGACCCCAGCACCGGCGCGCTGTGGGGCAATTATCCGCAAACCTATTCGCTGGTGGGGCTGATCCAGTGTGCAGGCCTTCTCTCCCGCCCCTGGAGTGACGCACGATGAACCGTCTGATCTGCATATCCAACCGTGTCCAGGCCGCGCATAGCGGCGCGAACAGCAATCGCGGCGGGCTCGCCGTCGCGCTTTCCGCCGCGCTCCGGGAAAGCAACGGCATCTGGTTCGGCTGGTCGGGCGAGCAGACCGACGAATTTACCGGCCAGATCAGCTTCCGTCGCCAGGACGGGGTGGCCACCGCGACCATCGATCTCGAGGCACAGGATATCGAGGAATATTATAACGGCTTTGCCAACCGCACGCTGTGGCCGCTCTTCCACTACCGGCTCGATCTGACCGAGATCGCCCGCGACTTTGCCGGGGGCTATGCGCGCGTCAATCAGCGCTTTGCCGAGACGGTGGCGCCGCTGATCGAGCCCGACGACATGATCTGGGTGCACGATTATCACCTTATGCCGCTCGGCCAGCGGCTGCGCGAGCGCGGGTTCGATAACCGGCTCGGCTTCTTCCTCCACACCCCCTGGCCACCCGCCAGCCTGATGATGTCGCTCCCGGGCCATCGCGAGCTGGTCAAAAGCCTCCTCAGCTATGACGTGATCGGCTTCCACACCGACGAATGGCGCGCCTCGTTCATCGACTATATCGTCACGCACCTGGGTGCCGAACTCGACGGCGATCATGCGCTGCTCGACGGGCGCTCCACCCGGCTGCTGATCTGCCCGATCGGGCTCGACACGGCGGAGTTCACCTCCGCGCTTGGGACCCCGGCCGCACGCGATGCGGAACAGCGGCTGATCACCAGCGCGGTCGGGCGGCAGGTGATCGTCGGCGTGGACCGGCTCGACTATTCCAAGGGGCTGCAGGAGCGCTTCCTGGCCTATGAGCAGCTGCTCACCACCCGGCCCGAATTGCGCGAGAAGCTGTTCCTGTTGCAGATCGCGCCGCCCTCGCGCGGCGACGTGCCGAGCTATCAACAGATCCGCGCAGAGCTGAACGCACTGTCGGGCGGGATCAACGGCGAGTTCGCCTCGATCGACTGGGTGCCGGTGCGCTATGTCAACAAGGGCTATGCGCGCGAGGAGCTGTTCGGCATCTACCGCGCCTCGCGCGTCGGGCTGGTCACACCCTTGCGCGACGGGATGAACCTGGTCGCCAAGGAATATGTCGCGGCGCAGGATCCCGAGGACCCCGGCGTGCTGGTGCTGTCGCGCTTCGCCGGCGCGTCGGTGCAGCTCGATGCGGCGCTGATCATCAACCCGCACAGCAGCGAGGACATGGCCGATGCGATCGCGCGCGCGCTGACCATGCCGCTTGAGGAGCGGCGCGAGCGCCATGCCGCGATGCTGGCCTCGGTGGTCAAGCAGGACGTGCGCTGGTGGAGCGCGCGCTTCATCGCCGCGCTGCAGCCGCCCCAGCCGAGCGAGGATCGCCCCCGGCTTGCGCTCGCCGGCGGCAAGGGCTGAATACCGACGGCCATCGTCTGCAAAAAAAAATGGCGACCCGAAGGCCGCCAGTGAGGTGGAGAGAAGGAGCGGATCCGCTCTGTTTGTCCGCCGTTACTGATCGGTGGTCGAACCGGTCGCGCGCGGGGCGCGGTTGGCGCTCGACGATTCGTTCGCTGTGCCCATGCTGCCGTCCTGCATCGCGCCGCTGCGGTTGCCCGTGCCCACCCCGGCGGTCGTGCCATTGGCACCCTGGCCATTCTGTTCCAGCCAGTCGTGATGCTTCTGGATGACCGGGATGACCTGTGTCGCAAAGCCCTTGAGCTCGTTATTGTCGCCGCTCTGGGCATAGCCCTGATGCAGCGCCAGCGCCTTGCGGTGCGCCGCCATCTGCTGGCTCAGATATTCGCGATCGAAGGCCTCGCCCCGTGCCGCCTTCAGCCGGTCGATCATCGCCTGATGTTCGGTATCGAGCCGCGCCGGGGGCTGGGTGCCCAGATTGGCGCGCGTCACCATCGCCTTCATGTCCTGCGAGGATTTTGTGTGGTCAGTGACCATCATCCGGCCGAAATCCTTGACCTGTTGCGACTGGCCGTTCTTTGCTGCCAGCTCGCCCGCCTGGATCTCGTACAAATCCGAATTGGCGGCCTGCGCCACATAGGTGCCGGTCGATACCGGTGTTGCCGTAACGGCGGGATCGTTCGCCGAATTCATTGCCATATCGTCCTGCCCGGTCGCAGCCGCATCGCCCGCTGCCGTGTCCGAGCGCGCGCCATCGGGTGCATCGCAGGCCGCCACCAGCAGGGCCGCCGTCAAGATTGCCATATTCCGCATAACCACATCCTTTCGATGGTTGGTGCGGCAGGAATAGGCGGGGCTAGGCGAGGCTGAACTTACATAGGCAAGTCCATTTCGGCGTTCAGCGCAACGGCCCTCCCCGCGCGCTCTGCATCATGCGCGCGATCATCTGCATCATCTCGGTAAAGCTCTGGTGCGACAGCGGCTTTTCGAAGCGCGTGACCTCGCGAAAGCAATCGGCAATCGGGTCTTCGCCATAGCCGGTGCAGAAGAGAAAGGGGATGTCCAGCGCCTCGAGATGGCGGGCAAGGGGAAAGACCAGCGTGCCGCGCAAGTTGATATCGAGCACAGCCACATCGACCGATCCCGCCTGATCGAGCGCTTGCAGGGCAGCGTCGAGGGTTGCGGCCGGCCCAACGATCTGCGCGCCATGCGCAACCAGCCGCCGCGAGAAATCATCGGCGATCAGGAAATCGTCTTCCACGACGAGGACGCGGCAGCCGCGCAGCAAGGCTTCGTCAGACGGCGGTGATGTCATTGACCACTCAAGCTTTTTTCACTGGAACGGATGAGTTCGGTTTCCCTGTGCAACATACTCGCAGGCCGTGCGTAGGTTCCCCGGAAGACGCCATGGGAGGCCGAAAATCTTGACGCCGCACGTCACCTTGAAGCTGCGCGGCTTTGGCGAATTGAACAGCGCGTCTGAAGCCTGGCTGGCCAAGCGGGTGCAACGCGATGTGCGCGCCCTGCCCCCGCGGGTCGATCTCGTGCGTCAGGGCGAAGGCAGCGGTCCGTTGCATGTGCTGATCGAAGGCTGGGCAATCCGCTACAAGACGCTCGAGGATGGGCGCAGGCAGATTCTCTCGGTCCTCATCCCCGGCGATATCTTCGACATCAACGGCCATCTCGCAAAATCGATGGACCACAGCATCGCCACGCTGACCCAGACGCGCGTCGCGCTGCTGGACGACGATTTTCTCGATATCGCCCGCGCCCGGCACTCCGACCTAGAGAAGCTGCTCTGGTGCGACATGCATGTTTCCTCTGCCATCCAGCGCGAGCGGTCCACCTCGCTCGGACAGCGCACGGCGCGCGAGCGGATGGCGCATTTTCTGTGCGAGCTGTTCCTGCGTCAGCGCTCGGTCGGGCTCAGTACCGGCCGCAGGTGCAGCTTCCACCTCACCCAGACCGAACTGGCCGAGGCGCTCGGCATGACTCCGGTCTATGTCAATCGCACGCTGCAGGATCTGCGCCGTGACGGGCTGATCCAGCTCGAACAGAAATGTCTGACGGTGCTCGACCTGCCGCGGCTCGAAGCAACTGCCCTGTTTGATGGCGGTTATCTCAAGATCTGCGATGCCGATGGCGGGGCAGGTGCGCACAAGGAGAATGCTCATGCCTTCTAGCTGGTCCGGCCCGGTCCAGACGCTCAACCATTTCATCGCTACGCTGCCGCTGCTCGTGTGGCGCGCGGGGCGCGATGGGGCGTGGCTCTGGGCGAGCCCGCAATGGGAGGCGTTTACCGGCCAGAGCGAGGCCGAGTATGTCGGCGATGGCTGGCTTGATGTCGTCCATCCCGACGATCGCGAGGCTGCGCAAACCGCATGGAGCCTCGCGTCCGATCGGCAGAGTTTCGAGGTCGAATTTCGCATCCGAAAGGCGGAAGAAGACCGCTATTACTGGCACAAGACCCGCGCCGGACCGGTCCACGGCGATGATGGCAGCATCATCGAATGGCTGGGCACCTCGACCGATATCGACGACCTCAAGCGATTGCGCGACCAGGAGCGGTCGCTGCTGGGGGAGTTGCAGCATCGCGTCCGCAACACGCTGGGCGTGGTGCGGGCGCTGTCGCGGCGGACGGCAGACCATTGCGATACCATTGAGGATTTCGTCGCCAAGTTCGACGGGCGCATCAACACCTTCGCGCGCACCCAGTCGCTTTCGACCCGCTCAGCGACTGGCCAGGTCAACCTTGCCGATCTGGTGCATGACGAGCTGCTGAGCCACCATCTCGACGGCGAGGAACAGGTGCGCGCCGAAGGGCCGGACATCATGCTGGGGGTCAAGGCCGCGAACATGCTGGGCCTGGCAATCCACGAGCTTGCCAGCCATGCGGTGACCTTTGGCGAACCGGGTGATCCGCCGCCGCGCCTGCAGGTGCAATGGGGCATTGACGATAGCGCCGCCAAGCCGCTGCTGACGCTGATCTGGAAGGAAGAGGGCCGCAACCTCTCAGATCCCGATCAGGCGCTGGGCGCACTGGCGCGCGATTTTGTCGAGCGCGCGCTGCATTACGAGATGGATGCCGAGACTGCGATCGAGACGCTGCCCGGCGGGCTGATGTTCGATGTGCGCTTGCCGCTCGCTCGCGCGCAGGATCGCGACAGCTGACCGCGGAATATGCGGATTTTATCGGTACTTACCAACCCATGTGATGATCGCGGGCGGCCTCGCCGCCTAATCCTGACCCCGACACGGTGCCTTTACCCACCCCCCGACGAGCCTTGAGGGGCACCGTGTCACCATTGCTCGCAACCAGGGACACAGGCCATGAACATCGCCAACTGGGCCCGATACGGGCTCGCTGCCACGCTTGCCACTGCGGCAGGCGGGGTCCTGATCTATCGCCGCAAGCCGGGCATCAACCATGATGCCGCCCCCGCGCGCAGCGCCCGGCACCGCCGACGCTTTGGCGATTATCGCGTCACCGGCGCCACCGTCACCATCCGCGCCACCCCCGAGCAGATCCGCGCCTGCTGGCAGGGCACTGCACAGCTCTGGTCGGTACTCGAATATCTGCCCTTTCCCGAAGGCAACCAGCCCGATCTGCTGCTGCCCCCATCCGAACTGCGCGACATGGCCTCGCGCCCGCTGCTCACCCGGATCGTCGCCGAGCGCGAGGACGAGCTGATCGCCTGGCGCTCCGAGGGCGAGGGCCATGCCGATATGCACGGCCGACTGCGCTTTCGCGACAATGGCGACAAGGGCACGGCGGTCGAGGTGATCATGGCGGTGCGTCCGCACCATTTTGCGTCTGCCTGGAAGACCGAGGCGATGATGGCCGAAGCGCTCGAGCTGGGCCTGCTGCGCGATCTGCGCCGGATGAAGATGCTGGTCGAGACGGGCGAAATCGCCACCGCGAAGATGCGCCCCGACGCCGCCTGAGGCCCGTGCATCCCGATCCCCCGAATACAAGGAACCTCAAGCCATGCGTGCTGCCACCTTTCAGGGCAAGGGCGATATCGACGTCCGTCAGATGCCCGACCCTGCCATCGTCAACCCGCGCGACTGCATCATCGAAGTCACCTCCACCGCGATCTGCGGGTCGGACCTCCACCTGTATGACGGCGTGATCCCTGCGGTCGAAAAGGATGACATATTGGGTCACGAGTTCATGGGCCGGGTCGTCGCCGTGGGCAAGGATAGCACGCTTGAGGTCGGCCAGCGCGTCGTCGTGCCCTTCACCATCTTCTGCGGCCAATGCTTCCACTGCAGCGAGCAGCGCTACAGCAATTGCGACAACAGCTGCCCGGTCGAGGACCAGGAAGTCGCCGAAAAGGCGTTCGGCCACCCGATGGCTGGCATGTTCGGCTATTCGCACCTGACCGGGGGCTATGCCGGTGGCCAGGCCGAATATGTCCGCATCCCCTATTCGGACGTCGTGCCTTTGGTCGTGCCCGAGGATATTCCCGACGAGCGGCTGCTGTTCCTCTCGGATATCCTGCCCACCGGCTGGATGGCCGCGCTCAACGCCGAGATCGCGCCGGGCGACACCATCGCGGTCTGGGGCTGCGGCCCGGTCGGGCTGTTCACGATCCTCAGCGCCTTCCAGCAAAAGGCCGGGCGCGTGATCGCGATCGACGGTGTCCAGGGGCGGCTCGACATGGCCGAGCAGCTGGGCGCCGAGCCGGTCAATTTCCACGAGACCGACATTCTCGATGCGCTCAAGCAGATGACCGGCGGGATCGGCCCTGATGCGGTGATCGACGCGGTCGGCATGGAAGCGCACGGCTTTGTGGTCGACAATATCGCCGACCGGATCAAGCAGACGGTCGGCCTGGGGCAAGACCGTGCGCATGTGCTGCGCCAGGCGATCATGGCCTGCCGCAAGGGTGGGCGCGTCTCGGTCCCCGGTGTCTATGGCGGCAAGGCCGATCTGTTTCCCCTGGGTGCGATGATGCAGAAGGGGCTGCAGCTGCGCACCGGTCAGACGCATGTTCGACGCTATACGGCGGAACTACTCGACCTCATCGAGCGTGATGTCATTGATCCCAGTTTCTTGATCAGCCACCGCCTGCCGCTCGACGAGGCAGCGACCGGCTACCGCAATTTCCGCGATCATCAGAATGAATGGATCAAGGTGGTCATGCACCCCTGATCGCGGTCCCGAGGAGAATACCCATGGAATACAGCATTTTCGGCATCGTCATCCTGATTCTGGACGTGATCGCGGTGCTCAGCGTCTGGGGCAGCGGTGCCACCACCACGACCAAATTGCTCTGGACGCTGCTCATCGTCATCCTTCCGGTAATCGGTCTGATCGCCTGGTTCTTCCTCGGCCCCAAGCGCGGGCGGGTCTGACCGCGGCGTTGGTCAGCCCGGCGGCAGGATGAAGGCCCGTAACGGCTGCCAGGCTTCGGCCTTGGCAGCGAGGGGCAGTGTATAAGCCGGGCTGCTCGACGGCAAAGGCACGATCGGCAGGTCCAGCCCGGCCAGCGCGCGCAGCGCGCCCCTCGCCGACAGCGCACCATTGCAGCCGATCGCGCGCAGATGCGGCAGCCGCTCGACCAGCGGGCGCAGCGGATTGGCCACGGCATCGCGAATATCGCCATCCAGGCTCGATCCGCGCCGCGCCGACCCGATCACATCCCACAGACCGATGCCGCGCGCGCCGATTCGCTCGAGCCGCGCGGCATAGTCGAGCGCGACCAGCGATTCGCCGATCACTCGCTCCATCAGCGCCCAGAAATGGTTGCGCGGATGCCCGTAATAGCGCCCAGCCGCCAGCGACGCCCGGCCCGGAAGACTGCCCAGCAGCAGCAGCGTGCAGGTCTGGGGCAGCACCGGCGCAAGGCCGCTCACAGGGTCAGATAGCGGGGGAGAGTGCGTCATGTCGGCGTTTCAGCACGCCGCGACCAGGTGCGCACTATCCTGCGCAAGGCTGGTCGATCGGGGTTTTCGGGAAGGAGATGGATGCCCCCCAAGGATTCGAACCTTGATTAACGGAGTCAGAGTCCGTGGTCTTACCATTAGACGAAGGGGCAGTAGGCGGTCGCAATTAGGCGCGTCGGCGGACGCGGTCAAGACCCAAATCGCGACGAATCGGTGCCAAGCTTGCGCATTCACCGCATATTGGCTAGCCTTGGCCTCAAGTACCGGCGAAGCGTGGACATATTGGCCGCGTGGGCATGCCCGGATGAGAAAAAGAGCGATTTTGGCATGGTGGAGCAACCCACATCCATGCCGCAGGCCGAATCCCCCGCAATCACCCCGTCCGATGGCGGCAAGGTTGCCAAGGAACTGGCAAATCCCGCCAGAAATGGCCGGAATGCGGCACGACAGCGAGGCAGGTCCAAGACGGGTGCCCATCAGGGCCAGCGCGGCCCGGGGCCCGCACCCGGCACACCGACGCGAATCACCGAATCCAGACCGGCAAAGAGCGGCCATGGCGATCGTGGCGGCTGGAATGCCCGGCGCGCCTATGCCGCGATCGATCTCGGCACCAACAATTGCAGATTGCTGATCGCGAAACCGGCCGCGGACGGCTTTGTCGTGGTCGATGCGTTCTCCCGCGTCGTGCGGCTGGGCGAGGGCCTTGGCCAGAGCGGACGGCTGAGCGATGCCGCAATGGATCGCGCGGTCGCCGCTTTGTCGATCTGCGCCGACAAGCTGCGCCGCCGCCATGTCGCGCTGGCGCGGTCGGTCGCGACCGAGGCGTGCCGCAAGGCGAGCAACGGCCCGGCCTTTATCGATCGCGTGCGCCGCGAAACCGGGATCGTGCTCGACATCATCACCGCCGAGGAAGAGGCGCGGCTCGCGGTGCTGGGCTGTCATATCCTGCTCGAACCCGGCGATGGCCCGGCGCTGATCTTCGATATCGGCGGCGGATCGACCGAGCTCGTGCTGGTCGACAGCTCAGGCCCGGTGCCCGACATTCTCGACTGGATGAGCGTGCCCTGGGGCGTGGTGACGCTGACCGAGAGCGAGCGCTTCGATCATGACGATCCCGAGTCGCGCGCGGCCGCCTATGCGCGAATGCGAGCGCGGGTGATGGACGGCTTTGCCCCCTTTGCCCGCCGGTTGCCACAGCTGCCCGATGCAGAGCGGCGGTTGCTCGGCACCAGCGGCACGGTGACGACGCTCGCCAGCCTGCATCTCGACCTGCCTTGTTATAACCGCGACGCGATCGACGGGCTGATCGTTCCGTCCGAATCGATGCGCGCCATCAGCGCGCGGCTGGCGGGCATGAGCCTGAACCAGCGGCGCGAACTGCCCTGCATCGGCAAGGAGCGCGCCGATCTGGTGGTGGCGGGCTGCGCCATTCTCGAATCGATCCTCGACATATGGCCCGCCATGCGGCTGGGCGTCGCCGATCGCGGCATTCGCGAGGGCATATTGCGCGCATTGATGGGCAAGGATGCGCCGCAACCACGCTCCGCGCATGAGCAACGCGCATGAGCGGCGACGGCAAGGATGGCGGTGCCGGCAGCGGTAGCGGCGGCGGAAGGATTCCCGGCGATTCGCGGCGCAAGGCCAAGGGCAAATATGGCGATGGTCTCAAGCAGCGGGTCAAGACTGCGCGCGGGCGCACCGCCTCGTCCAACCGCTGGCTCGAGCGCCAGCTCAACGATCCCTATGTCCGCAAGGCCAAGGCCGAAGGCTATCGCAGCCGCGCGGTGTACAAGCTGGTCGAGCTCGACGAGAAATTCGCCATCGTGCGCAAGGCGCGGCATGTGGTCGATTTAGGCATTGCGCCGGGCGGCTGGTCGCAGCTGGTGCGCCGGGTGAACCCCAAGGCGGCAGTGGTCGGCATCGACCTGCTGCCGGTCGACCCGATCGAGGGCGTCACCATCTTCCAGATGGACTTCATGGCCGATGATGCGCCGGGCAAGCTGATCGATGCGCTCGGCGGCAGGCCCGATCTGGTTCTGTCCGACATGGCGGCGAACACCGTCGGCCACAAGCAGACCGATCATCTGCGCACCATGGGGCTGGTCGAGGCGGCGGCGCATTTCGCGGTCGATCAGCTGATCGAGGGTGGGACCTTCGTTGCCAAGGTGCTGGCCGGTGGCACCGACAACGACCTGCTCACGCTGCTCAAGCAGCATTTCAAGACCGTGAAGCACGCCAAGCCGCCTGCCAGCCGCAAGGGCAGCAACGAATGGTATGTCGTGGCGCAAGGTCGCAAACCGCGAGCAGCGTCTGCGGGCGGCGACGAACTGGCCTGAAACTGGGGGTGATTCGCCTTGCCCTGTGGGGCGGAATGGCGATGCTGGGGGCTGATGCAGCCTGACCGATGCGCTGCCATGGACGTGGGGGCCTCATGATCCATCGCAATTTGCTGGTTCTGGCGTCGATCGTGTTCATCGACATGGCCGGTATCGGCCTGATCGTGCCGGTGATGCCGTCGCTGATCCAGTCGCTGACAGGGCAAGGCCTCGATCACGCGGCGACCTGGGGCGGCTGGCTGCTGTTCACTTATGCTGCGATGCAATTCCTGTTCGCGCCGGTGATAGGGGGGCTGAGCGACCGGTTCGGGCGGCGTCCGGTGCTGCTGGCGACGCTGGCGCTGCTGGGCGTCGACTATGCGCTGATGGCTATTGCACCCAGCCTTGCCTGGCTGTTCGCAGGCCGCGCCATTTCGGGCGTGATGGGCGCAAGCTATGCCGCCGCGAACAGCTGCATCGCCGACAGCATTCCGGCCGAGCGGCGCGGGGCGGCGTTTGGCATGCTCGGCGGCGCGGGCGCAGCGGGCTTCGTGCTCGGCCCGGCGATCGGCGGGCTGATCGGCCAGTTTGGCGACCGGCTGCCGTTTGTCGCTGCGGCTCTGTTGTGCGCCGCCGGGGCGGTTTTCGGGCTGTTGCGGTTCGAGGAAACGCTTCTTCCCGAGCGGCGGCGGCGATTCGATCCCTTCCGATCCAATCCGCTGGGCACGATTCGCCGAATGCGGCGCATCCCGCTGGTCATGGGATGCCTCTGCGCGATCTTCCTGATGCAGCTCGCCAGCCAGGCGCAGCTCTCGGTCTGGGCCTATTATGGCACGGCGAAATTCGAGTGGACGCCTGCGGTCACCGGCGCAACCATCGCGCTGTTCGGCATATTGCTGGTTTTGACCCAGGGCGTGCTGTCGGGCAAGGCCATCGCCCGCTTCGGCCCGGTGCGCACCGCGACGATCAGTCTGCTGTTCTCGATCCCCTCGTTTCTGACGCTCGCCTTTGCGCCGAGCACGCCCGTGGTGATCCTGGGTGTGATCATCGGTGCCATCCCGGGCATGTGCTTCCCGGCGATGCAGCAGCTGATGAGCCCCCGCGTGGCCGAAGACGCGCAGGGCGAGTTGCAGGGTGCCATCGCCAGCACGATCAGCCTGACCGCGATCATCGGACCGCCGCTGATGACCGGGGTGTTTGCCGCTAATGCCGATGCCCAGGGCCCCTTCTTCCCCGGCGCACCCTTTGTCGTTGCAGCAGGGCTGATGGCAGGCGCGGTGACGGTGCTGACGGTCACGCTGTTGCGCCATGCCGGGCAACCCTCCGCCGCCTGAGCGCAGCAAAAAGCCCCGCCCGCGATGTGCGGACGGGGCTGTTTCGCCTTACCCTTGCAGAGCGATCAGAAACGGCCGCGCAGGGTGATGCCATAGGTGCGCGGTTCGCCCAGGAAGGCCGAGAAAATCTGGCGTCCACCGGGGAATTGCGGATCGACGAACGGCGCTGCGGTCGTACCGGCCTGGAACGGGCTGTTGAACGCGACCTGGGTGAAGTCCTCGTTGAACAGGTTCTGTGCCCAGAGCTCGACCGCCCAGGCCTGGTCCGGACCGCGCAGGCCGACGCGTGCGTTGACCACCACGAAGCTCGGCTGTTCCTTCTGCGGGAACAGGTCCGATCCGGTGTTGAAGGCATCGGTCACGCGGGTGTCGAGATAGACCAGACCCGAAAGGCCGTTATTGCCGATATCCGGCGTCCAGGCCATCGATCCGGTCAGCGTCAGCTCGGGCGCGTTCGACAGGTTGTCGCCGGGCAGCTTGCGCAGCGCCGGATCCAGCGGCGCGCCGTTGCGGTTGCCGATCAGGTTGTTGCGATAGCTGGTATCGGCATAGGTCAGACCGCCATTGACCGTGAAGGTGCGCGACGGACGGATCGAGGCTTCGAGCTCGACGCCTTGGGCGACCACGCCATAGGTCACGTCGCCACGGGCACAGCCGCCGGTCGTGGCGCTGAGATCGCGGTCGGCGCCGGCGAGATCGGTCGAGCAGCCGTTGACCGTCTGCACCAGGAAGACGGTGCCGTTGAAGGTGTTGAGCTGGAAATTCTCGAACTGCTGACGGAACAGCGCGAGGTTGATGGTCAGCGGACCGCGCGAATATTTCGCGCCCAGTTCGAACGCATCGACGATTTCCTGGTCGAACTGCAGGTTGCGCACCAGCGCCTGCGCACCGCCGACCGCCGCGAAGGTGGTCACCGGAGCGCCGCCCAGCGGAGCGACGACCGGGCCCTTAAGCGCCGAACGGTCGAGGTTGAAACCGCCTGCCTTGTAGCCGCGCGAATAGCTGCCGTAGAGCAGCAGATCGTCGGTGGGCTTCCACGACAGCACCGCGGTGCCGGTGAACTCGTTCTCGCTGCGGCGATCGCGGATCGATACGCCGTTGAGCTCTGCGGTCGAGTTGCCCTGGCAGCCCAGGCCGACCAGAGCGCCAGCCAGCGCGCGTGCGGTGGCATTGGGGCTGATCAGATCGTCGGTGAGCGATGCCTGCAGGCGGGTACAGACGGTGTTGTCGTTGCTGAAGGTCGCGTTGAAGCGCTTGCGCTCGTTGGTGTAGCGCAGGCCGACCGTCAGATCGAGATTGTCGGTGATGTGGAAGATATTGTGCGTGAAGAACGCATAGTTGCGGCTGTTCTGGAAATAGCGATCGCTGATCGAGCCGAGATTGTTGAGCGTATCGAGCAGCGCGAAGCCGTTGGCGATATCCGCGCCGGTCTGTCCACCGCCGCTCGCCGCAGCCAGCGTGGCGGGACCCACGCCGGGTGCGACGCATCCCGGCGAGGTCGGCGAATACAGGCCGGCGAGACCGCCGCCCGAGATGATGCGGCAGGTGGCGAAGCGGCCATATTGGTTGCCGAAGCGCAGGTTGTCGCGCACGGTCAGGTCTTCGTCGGCGAAATAGCCACCGACCAGCCAGTCGAGCTTGCCGTCGAACGCCTCGCCCTGCAGGCGCAGTTCCTGGGTGAAGGTCTTGAACTGGCGGAACTGGGCGTCGGTATCGTCGGCGCGATAGAGAATGTCGACCGCGCTGTAATCGGTGTCCGATGCCTGGCTGTTCTTGTAATAGCGATAGCCGGTGATCGAAGTCAGCGTTGCGCCGCCCATGTCCCAGTTCACTTCGAGCGAGAGACCGCCATCCTTGGTCTTGCCGTTATAGGTGCGGCCGCGGGTGACGAAGGTGTTGCGGCTGAACGGATCGTTGAACGAACCGATCGGCTGGCCGAGGTCGCGCAGCACGTTGATGATGTTGTTGCCCGTGGTCTGGAGCGGCGCGAGCGGAGTCGACGGGTTGTTGAGGTCGCCGATCAGCGGGTTGAAATCGCGGCCCAGATAAACCGCACCGCAGCAGCGCTCGTCGCGGTTGGTATAGTCGGCGATGAAGCGGAACGAGACCGCATCCACCGGCTCCCACAGCAGCTGGCCCTTGACGAAATAGCGGTCGCGATTGTTCAGGTCGATATTGTTGTTCACATCGCGCAGGAAGCCGTCGCGCTTTTCGTACACGCCGTCGAAGCGCGCCGCGAGCGTTTCGCTCAACGGGCCGGTGAGGCCGGCCTGCAGACGGATATTGTCGAAATTGCCATAGGTCGCCTCGCCAAAGCCGCCGAATTCGAATTCGGGCTTTTTCGAGTAGATCGACAGGATACCGGCCGAGGCGTTGCGGCCGAACAAGGTGCCCTGCGGACCGCGCAGCACTTCCACCCGGTCGAGCTCACCCAGTTCGTTGAGACCGATGCCCGAGCGCGAGCGATAGACGCCGTCGATGAACACCGCGACCGAGCTTTCGAGGCCCGGATTGTCACCCACCGTGCCGATACCGCGGATACGCGCCGATCCGTTCGCCTCGTTGCCGGTGGAGGATACGAGCAGCGAGGGGACGACCTGGTTCAGCTGGCGGATGTCGTTGGCGCCGGTATTCTCGAGCGTTTCGGCGTTGACGGCCGACACCGCGACCGGAACGTCGGACAGCAGCTGCTCGCGGCCCTGGGCCACGACGACGATGGTGTTGCTGTCGTTGACGCCTTCCTGATCCGTATCCTGCGCCAGGGCGGGGCTCGCCATGGCCACCAGGCCGGCTGAAAGCATGAGGGACACACGGCTGGCTTTGCCGAAACGCATGGGCATATCTCTCTCCTGATTGTGGTCTCTCTGGCGGTCATGCGCCGCCTTGACGTGAACGTTAGACCAAAATCGGCGGGATTCCAGCGGTTGCGCGGGCTGCCCGCAAAAATGCAGGGCGTTGTCGCGAAAACGCAACACCAGTTATGCAAGTGACTTTATCGCCGGAATTCTGCCGTTTTTTGCAAGTCGAAGCGCAAGGCCGCGCTTTCCGTAGCGACAAAGGCGTGCGGGTGGGCGCCCAGCACGGAGAGAATAGCCGGGTCATCGGCATCGAGCCCTCCGGTCAATGCACCGAAGGCGGGCAGGATCAGCCGGTCGGAACAGGCGACGAAACAGGGGCGCGAGACCGTCCGCCCGCGCAGCCGTACCCTGAGGCGCGGATGAAAATGGCCCGAGAGTTCGGGCACGCTCCTGCACGATTCGGCCCTGTGGCGGAGCGCCAGCCCGGCGATTTCGGCCTCCTCGACCACCCTGCCGCCGAAACCGGTTTCGAGCGCGCTGTCATGGTTGCCGGTGATCCAGTGCAGCGCGACACGTTGCGCCAGTCGCTCAAGCCGATCGACCAGAGCGGAGTCGAGCCGTGATGCGCCGTCGCTGTCGTGGAAATTGTCGCCCAGGCACCACAGGCTGGTCGCGCCCGAGGCCGCAAGCGCGCGTTCGAGCCGGTCGAGCGTCGCCGCGCTGTCATAGGGCGGCAGCATCTGCCCGCCCCGTGCATACCAGCTTGCCTTTTCGAAATGCAGATCGGCGACGAACAACGCCTTTTCGCGCGGCCAGTAGAGCGCGGCGCGATCGACGATGACGAAATCCTGCCCGGCGAACGAAAGGGGAACCATGGCTCTGCCATGCCGCAGACATCGGGGTGTTGCAAGCCCGGTGCTTGGCAGATCGTCGCACGCCGATTATGGGCCAGCGCATGACCTTGCCCACCGACTATCCGCTGACCGTCGCGGCGCTCTATCACTTTGCGACGGTTCCCGAGCCTGGCGCGGTGCGCGATGCGCTGCACGCGCTGTGCGAAGCGCAGGGATTGTGCGGCACGCTGCTGATCGCGCACGAGGGCGTCAACGGCACGATCGCCGGGCCCGATGCGGGCGTCGCCGCGCTGGTCGCTGCGATCCGCGCGATGCCGGGCTTCGCGTCGATCGAAGTCAAATATTCGGGCGCGCACGAACCCCCGTTCAAGCGGCTCAAGGTCAAGGTGAAGCGCGAGATCGTCACCATGGGCGTGCCCGATATCGACCCGGTGCATGGCCAGGGCGCCTATGTCGAACCCGCGGACTGGAACGCGCTGATCGCCGATCCCGATACGGTGGTGATCGACACGCGCAACAGCTTCGAATTCGCGCAAGGGACCTTTGCCGGATCGGTCGATCCCGGCACCGAACGGTTCACCCAGTTTCCCGCCTGGTTCGACGCGCAGGCCGAGGAACTGCGCCAATCGGGCAAGAAGATCGCGATGTTCTGCACCGGCGGCATCCGCTGCGAAAAGGCCACCGCCTATGTCCGCGCGCAGGGATTTGACGAGGTTTATCACCTCAAGGGCGGCATCCTGAAATATCTGGAACAGGTGCCCGCCGAGCAATCGCTGTTCGAGGGCGGCTGCTTCGTCTTCGACGAGCGGGTCGCGCTGGGCCAGGGGCTCGAATTGCTCGACGTCGAACGCGCGGTGGCCAAGGGCGGGGATTGATCCCCGACCCTTTATCATTGTCGCCCCCCGCAAAGGGGGGATTCCCGTTTTCGCGGGAATGACGGGAATTCAGCGCCGTCCGAAAGTGCTCTTCACCAGCCGCGCCACCAGCCCGCTCAGGCTGCGATAGTTTGCGAGGCTATAGGTCGATTCCACGCCCAGTTCGCGCACCAGGCGGCGGTGCGCCTCGGGCAGCGCGTGATAGGGTATGCCGGGCAGCAGATGGTGCAGCGCATGGTAGCGCAGGCCCACCGGCGCCCAGAGCTCGGGCAGCAGTCCGGGCGGCGGCACGTTGACGCTGTCGAGATATTGCGCCGTCACGCTCATCGGCTCCTCCTCGTTCTCCCACAGATGCGCGACCAGGGTGCGTATCTGGTTGAGCACCATGGTGCCCGAGACGATGGCGAGACCAATCAGGAAGGCACGCAGCGGCAAGGTGCCGGTCGCGACCAGCGCGATCAGTGTCATCGCCCAGGCGCTGGCGAGCGTTTCGAGCACCAGCCAGTGGCGGCGCGCCTCGCCCTCGGGCATGACGCGGCGGAAGGCGGGGTTGATCACCAGCCCAGAATAACGCTCGACGACGATGCGGCGCAGCGGCGGGATGATCAGCGAGAGCGGCGACAGCACGCCATAGCGCACGATAAGGCCGATCGGGCCCAGGGCCGCGACCAGCACGAACAGCGGCACCGTCCACGGCTTCATCAGCGCGAGCGGCAGATATTCGGGGTCCTTGACCGTGCCATAGCGCAGCCGCTGGTGGTGCAGATTGTGCACGCCCTCGTACATGAAGCTGGGAATGAGCAGCGGAATGCCGACCAGCGCGTTCCAGCCGGCATTGAATCCGGGGACGGCATCGGGGCGCAAATGAGTCAGTTCGTGGATGAAGCTGCCCGCGCGGTAGAGCGCCAGGATCGCGACCAGCGCGCACAGCAGCGCTAGCCCGGTGCCATCGACCAGGATCGCGCCGACCAGCGCGCCATAGCCGACCGCGACCGAGGCGAGCATGTCCGCCCAGTAAACGCCCGGCTTCGCGGCGTTGAGATCGCGCGTCAGCGATGCGGCCGCGCGGATCATCGCCATGTCGTCGGGCACCTGGCCGCTGGCGCGCGCCAGGGTCGCGCCCTGGGCGGCACTGCGGCCGGAATCGGAAAGGGGGAAACTGCTAGCCATGATGTTCCTGTACTGATCGCCCGCTTAAGCCACGGCAACGTGGCAGCATGATGGCAATATCTGGCCCGCAATTCCTTGACACAGATCATGGCGGAGCGACAAAGGGCACGGCCCTTTGGGGCTTCCATGACGATGAAGGATGAGTTTTGGCGGACCAGCAGCAGATAAGCGTCAGCCCGGTGAACGACAAGGCCGCCCTCAAGGCGTTCGTCGATATCGCCTATGATCTGAATGCCTCCGACCCGGCCTGGGTGCCGCCCCTGCGCGCCGAAGTCTACGAGATGTTCAATCCGGCCAAGAACCCGTTTTATGGCCATGCCACCGTCCAGCCGATGATCGCGCGGCGCGGTGGCAAGGTGGTGGGGCGCATCTCAGCGCATATCGACCATCTCGCGCTGACCCAGCCGGTCGAACAGGGCATGGGCCCCGGCACTGGCAATTTCGGCATGTTCGAGGCGGCGGACGAGGCCGTAGCCCGCGCGCTGCTGAACGCGGCCGAGCAATGGCTGCGCGACCAGGGAATGACCCGCGCACTCGGCCCCTTGAGCCTGTCGATCTGGGACGAGCCGGGGCTGCTCACCTTCGGCCATGACCGCCCGCCGATCATCATGATGGGGCATCACAACGCCGCCTATCAGGGCTGGATCGAGCGCGCCGGCTACACGCCCGCCAAGAAGCTGCTGTCCTACGAGCTGCCGATCGTCGAGGGCTTTTCGCCGCTGGTCCAGCGCATCGTCGCCGCCGGGCGCAAGAACGAGCGCATCCGGCTGCGCAAGGTCGACAAGAGCCGGTTCGACGAGGATGCCGCCACGATCCTGGCGATCCTCAACGATGCCTGGGGCGAGAACTGGGGCTTCGTGCCGATCACCGATGCAGAGGTCGCCTATATCGGCAAGAAGCTGCGCCCGCTGGTGCGCGAGGACCTGATCATGATCGCCGAATATGACGGCCGTCCTGTCGCGTTCCTGATGACGCTGCCCGATATCAACACCGTCACCGCGCCGCTCAACGGATCGCTCTTCCCCTTCGGCTGGGCCAAGCTGCTCTGGTGGCTGCGCACCTGCCGTTCGCCCAGCGTGCGCGTGCCGCTGATGGGCGTGGTCAAGGACCTGCAGAACACGCGCATGGCCGCGCAGCTTGCCTTCATGCTGATCGAGACAATCCGCGTCGAGGCGGTGAAGAATTACGGCACGGTGCGCGGCGAGATCGGCTGGGTGCTCGAGGACAATCAGGGCATGAACGCGATCGCCGATGCGATCGAGAGCAAGGTCAACCGCGAATATCTGATCTACGAAAAGCCGCTCTGATCGCCTGACCGGACTGCCGGGCGTTCAGACCATTGCAACATTCGCGCGTTAAGGCGTCCGGCCGGCCCGGCGCGGCGGGGATTTGACGCCCCGTTTTGCGCCCACTAGACGACACGCAAACGCTGTGGAGCTTATCCCCTTATGAAGATCGCGATGATTGGTTCGGGCTATGTCGGCCTGGTGTCGGGTGCCTGTTTCGCCGATTTCGGCCATGACGTGGTCTGCGTCGACAAGGATCCGGCCAAGATCGAATCTCTGCTCGCCGGCAAGATGCCGATCTACGAGCCGGGGCTTGAAGGGCTGGTTGCCGCCAATGTGCGCGCTGGCCGCCTGTCGTTCTCGACCGATCTGCCCTCGAGCGTCGCCGATGCCGATGCGGTGTTCATCGCGGTGGGCACGCCCTCGCGCCGCGGCGACGGCTTTGCGGACCTCAGCTATGTGCGCGATGCCGCGCGCGAGATCGGCGAATCGATCCGCAAGCGCTGCGTCGTGGTCACCAAATCGACCGTTCCGGTCGGCACCGGCGACGAGGTCGAGAAGATCATCCGACAGACCGCGCCGGAGGCCGATTTCGAGGTCGTCTCCAACCCCGAATTCCTGCGTGAGGGCGCGGCGATCGGCGATTTCAAGCGGCCCGACCGCATCGTCGTCGGCACCGAGGTCGAATGGGCACGCGAATATATGCGCGAGATCTACCAGCCGCTGTTCCTCAACGAATCGCCGATTCTGTTCGTCTCGCGCCGCACGTCCGAGGTGATCAAATACGCCGCGAACGCGTTCCTTGCCACCAAGATCACCTTCATCAACGAGATGGCGGACCTGTGCGAGAAGGTCGGCGCGAACGTGCAGGACGTCTCGCGCGGCATCGGGCTCGATGGGCGGATCGGCGCCAAGTTCCTGCATGCCGGCCCCGGCTATGGCGGCAGCTGCTTCCCCAAGGACACGCTCGCGCTGATGAAGACCGCGCAGGACCATGAGGCCCCGCTGCAGATCGTCGAGGCCGTGGTGCGCGTCAACGACCTGCGCAAGCGCGCGATGGCGCGCAAGGTGATCGCGGCGATGGGCGGCGATGTAGAGGGCAAGCGCATCGCGATGCTGGGCCTGACCTTCAAGCCGAATACCGACGACATGCGCGATGCCCCCGCGATCGTCATCGCCCAGGGGCTGATCGACGCGGGCGCTGAGGTCATCGCCTATGATCCCGAGGGCATGGAGGCGGCACGGTCGCTGATGCCTGTGGTCATCATGGCGGAAGGGGCGTATCAGGCGCTGCAGGATGCCGATTGCGCGGTGATCGTGACGGAATGGGACGTGTTCCGCGCGCTCGCGCTGCCCCGCGTGCTCGCCACCATGCGCGGCAACACGCTGGTCGACCTGCGCAACATCTACAAGCCCGAGCAGATGAAGGCGGCGGGCTTCCATTATGTGAGCGTCGGCCGCTGAGCCACGACGCCTGAAGGGAGAGCGGAGCATGGCCAGACGTATCGCGGTGATCTTCGGCACCCGGCCCGAGGCGATCAAGCTGTTCCCGGTGGTGGCCGCGCTCCAGGCCGCGCCGGATCTGGAACCGGTGGTGCTGGTCACCGGCCAGCATCGCGAGATGCTCGACCAGGTGCTGGAAATCGCCGGGCTGGTACCCGATCATGACCTCGCGCTGATGCAGCCGGGCCAGAGCCTCGACGAGATCAGCGCGCGGCTGCTCACCGGCATCGGCAGCGTGCTCGATGCCGAAAAGCCCGACATGGTGATCGTGCAGGGCGATACTGCGACCGCGATGTGCGGCGCGCTCGCCGCCTATTATCGCAAGATTCCGGTCGCGCATGTCGAGGCGGGCCTGCGCTCGGGCAATATCTATCATCCCTGGCCCGAAGAGGTGAACCGCAAGATCATCGGATCCTTCGCCGACCTGCACTTCGCACCGACCGAAACCGCCGCCAGCGCCCTGCGCCGCGAGGCGGTGGACGAGGCGAAGATTCTGGTCACCGGCAACACCGTGATTGATGCGCTGCACTGGGTGACCGGCAAGCTGGAAGCCGATCCGGGCCGGGCGAACGTGATCGCGCCCATCGAACAGCGCTTTGCGGGCAAGCGGATCATCGGCGTCACCACCCATCGGCGCGAGAATTTCGGCAGCGGGATGGACGATATCGCCCATGCCATTCGCGAACTCGCCGCGCGCGACGATGTCGCGATCATCTTCCCCGTGCACCTCAATCCGCAGGTGCGTGCCGCGATGCTGCCGATCCTGGGTGGGCTGGACAATGTCGCGCTGCTCGAGCCGCTCGACTATCTCAACTTCACCCGGCTGCTGCAGATTGCCGAGCTGATGCTGACCGATAGCGGCGGCGTGCAGGAAGAGGCTCCGGCGCTCGGCAAGCCCGTGCTGGTGATGCGCGACACCACCGAGCGGCCCGAGGGCGTCGCGGCGGGCACGGCGAAGCTGGTCGGCACCGACCGCGCGACGATCATCGCCGAAGCGACCCGGCTGCTCGACGATGGGCAAGCTTATGCCGCGATGGCGCAGGCGCACAATCCCTTTGGCGACGGCAAGAGCTCAGCCCGGATCGTCAATGCCATCAGCGCCTGGTTCGCCCGCCTATAGCCAGCCCTGGCTGCGCAGCACCGGCTGCATCGCCCTCGACACCGGCGCGCTGATATTACCGGGCAGCGCCAGTTCCATCCGGCCCGATTGCTGGCGCACCGCCTGCACCGCATCGCGCGCAACCCACCAGCTGCGATGCACGCGCGCGCCCGCCGAATCGTCGAGCAGCGCACAGGCATCGGCCATGCGCATCAGCACCAGATCGCTGCCCAGATCGGTATGCACGCGCAGATAATGGTCCTCCGCCTCGATCGCGATCAGCCGTCCGGCGCGCAACCGGTGCGGCAGCTTTTCGGCGAGCAGCGGCGGAAGCGCGGAGTGATCGGTCACGGGGGCTTCGGCAGAGGTCGATGCGGGCGCAGGCTCGGTTGCAGGCTGCGGCATGGGCACGACCGCCGCCTGGACGACCTGGTGTCCAGTCGCCAGATAGTTGATCGTGGTGAGCACCACCGAAATGAGCAGCACCGCCAGCCAGAATTCGAGCACGACGATCGGCGTGATCAGGCCGATGCCGAAGAACAGCGCGCTGACCACGATGACGATGAAGCTGTGCGGCAGCGAGACGAGCAGCGCGACCAGCCCGGCCTCTGCCCAGCGATGCGCCGCGAGGCCGCCCCAGCCGCGCACCAGCGCATTGACCCCCAGGCCGAGCAGCGATCCGGGCAGGATCACCGCCGCCCAATAGGCAAAGCGCTGGAGAAAGGGCGCAGCCTGGGTGCCCATCGCGCCCAGATAGGCGAGCACCGCCGCCGCGATTATCCCGATGACAAGTCCCCGCAATGCCTGGCTTTTCGCATCCCAAGCATTTCGCGAAGCGTGAACGGCAGGGGGTGGCAACTCACGCATCAGGGCGGGCAACTCGCGTAACCGGACAGGACAGCCGGGTCTAGCTGCGCCAGGGTGAGGGGGTCAAGCATGGCCCCGTCGCCATCGCAACCCGCAAGGAGAACCAGACCCATGAAAGCCCTGTATCTCGCCGCCACGCTCGCGCTTGCCACCGCCGGAAACGGCATCGCCTGGGCCAGCGCGCCCGCTACCGCCCCTGCCGCCTCCAACGCGGCGCTGACCGTTACCTTCGAGCAGATCGAGATGCCTGAGGGCCAGATCCTGCTCAGCCTCTATGACAACGAAGGTGCGCACGATGCGGGCGGCAAGCCGGTGCGCGCCGCGATGGCCAAGGTGGAAGGCAAGACCGTCTCGGTCCGCTTCGAGGGCCTCGCGCCCGGCCGCTATGCGATCAAGGCGTTTCATGATGTCGATGGCGACGGCAAGATGAAGACAAACCCCTTCGGCATGCCGCTCGAACCCTTTGCCTTTTCGAACAACGCCAAGCCCGTGGGCGGCCCGGCGCGCTGGCAGGCGGCCAGCTTCGACGTGCCCGCCGGCGGTTCCGAAACCCGCATCGCGATCCAGTAAGGACACGATCTCATGAACCGTCGTGATCTGCTGATCGGTGGAGGCCTGGCCGCGCTCGGCACCCTCGCCCCCGTTACCGCCCGTGCCGCTGCCGCCGTGGCTACCGCGCCCGACTGGACGCTGGGCACCACCGACATTCTGGCAGACATCGCCCCGCGCAGCCTCCGCCGCATCCAGGGCCGTGCGCCCGATCTGGCTGGCACGCTCTACCGCAACGGACCGGCGCGCTTCCGGCGGGGCGACAGCGCTTCAGGCCACTGGTTCGATGGCGACGGGCTGATCCGCGCCTGGCAGCTGCGCGGCAACGAGGCACGGCTCGCCGCGCGCTTTGTCGATACGCCCAAGCGCCGCCTCGAGGAAAAGCTCGGCCGCATCGTCCAGCCGGGCTTCGGCACGCTCGAGCAGCCCGGCGCGCTCGTCGGAAGCTCCGACGATACCAATGCCGCCAACACGCATGTCATCAAGGCGGGCAATCGCCTGCTGGCGCTATGGGAGGCGGGCTCTGCCACCGCAATGGACCCGGGCACGCTGGACACGATCGGCCAGGTCACCTTTCGCGACGACCTGAAGCACATGCCCTTCCTCGCGCATCCGCGCATCGAGCCCGATGGCCGCATCTGGAACATCGGATCGGGCGGGGCGGCGGTCTATGTCTGGCGGCTGTCGAAGCATGGCACGTTCGAGGCGGGCGAAGCGGTGAAGCTGCCGATGGCGAGCTATATCCATGATTTCACCGCGACCGCGCGACACCTGGTGATCCTGTGCCAGCCCTGGATCGCGGGTGCGATGAAGCTGCCCTTCTCGAAAAGCCTGACCTGGCAGCCCGAATTGGGATCGAAGGTGCTGGTGCTCGACAAGGACGACCTGTCGAAGGCCCGCGTGTTCGATCTGCCGCCGCTCTCCTTCTTTCATCTGGGCGATGCCTGGGAAGAGACGGACGGCACGATCCGTTTCGATGGCTGCTTCCACAAGGACGTGACCTTTGCGGTCGAAGGCGCACCCGGGCTGGTCGAGGGACGCTATGTCCATGCCGAACGGCCCGAGCTTAACCTGGTCGCGCTGCACCCCGATGGCCGCGCGACGCTGACGCCGGCCGGGATCACCGCCGAATTCCCGCGCAGCGCGCCCGAGCGGGCCGGCTTGCCCCGGTCGGCCACGGTGCATGTCGGCGGCTATACCGGCGACCGGCCGTTTGCGCGCAGCGTCGGCAGCTGGGACTGGGTCAGGGGACGCCATGACAGCTTCGATTTCGGCGCGCGGCATCTGGTCGAGGAATTCGTGCCCGCAGGCGCGCATCACCTGATCGGCACCACGCTTAACCTCGACGCCAGCGCCACCGAGCTGCACCTGTTCGATGCCCGCCGCATCGCCGATGGCCCGGTGGCGAGCTGGCGCAGCGACATCGCGCTGCCGGTCAGCTTCCATGGCAGCTGGGTCAGCGCCTGACGGGTGCGACGAAAGGCGGGTCAAGCCACTGGTCGCGTCACGATGCGTGCGTTAGAGCAGGGAAATGTCCTCTGCCTTCATTGCGCTCCAGCATCTCGTACCGCAGCACGCGCTGACCCGGCTCGCCGGACGGCTGGCGGCGAGCGAGAGCCCCTGGCTGCGCGACCGGATGATCCGCCGCTTTGCCGCCGCCTATAATGTCGACATGGGCGAGGCGGCGCGCGGCTTCGGACAGTTTGCCAGCTTCAACGACTTCTTCACCCGCGAGCTCAAGCCCGGAGCGCGTCCGCTCGCCGATGCGGGGCGCTTCATCCTCAGCCCCGCCGACGGCGCGGTCAGCCAGGCGGGGCCGATCCGCGACGGGCGCATCATCCAGGCCAAGGGGCGCGACTACAGCGTCGAGGAGCTGCTCGGCGGCCAAAGCGGCGACGCGCACCGTTTCGATGGCGGGCAGTTCGTCACCATTTACCTGAGCCCGCGCGACTATCACCGCGTGCACATGCCGGCGGCGGGAACGCTGCAATCGACCGTATACCTTCCCGGCAAGCTGTTCTCGGTCAATCCGGGCACCGCCGCAGGGGTCGACCGGCTGTTCGCGCGCAACGAGCGCCTGGCATGTCTGTTCGACGGGCACGATGGGGTGTTTGCGAGCGTGATGGTCGGCGCGATGATCGTCGCCGGGATCGACACCGTCTGGCCGCACCGTTTTGCCGACCATGAAACCGCGCCGGTCGCCGAGGATTTCTCGGCTAGCGGTTTCCACCTCGCGGCGGGCGACGAGATGGGCCGCTTCTATCTGGGATCGACCGTGGTGCTGCTGTTCGAGCCGGGCCGCGTTGCCTGGACCGATGCGCTTCAGCCCGGCGCGACGCTGCGCATGGGCCAGGCGATCGGAAAGCGGTTGTCGGGAGGATGAGGGGCCGCCTGAGCGGCGGAACCCCGAAGTGACTGGTGCGGTCAAGAAGACTCGAACTTCCACGGGCTTTCGCCCACAACGACCTCAACGTTGCGCGTCTACCAATTCCGCCATGACCGCACAGTCCAGCAATTCGCGGGGATTTCGGCCGTTTCGACGGCCCTGCCCGCGTGGCAGGCCGCGCCATTAGCAAAGCGTAACGCCCATAGCAACAAGGGAATCTCGTGTGCCTGTCAGGCAGCGCGTGCGATCAGTTGCGCTTGGCCCAGGCGATCTCGGCCGAGGTGGCAGAGCGCGGAACATCGACCATCGCCTGGCGGAAATCGGCCGACTGGCCTGGCTCCAGCTTCTCGACCGGCGGGTTGATGATCCAGTTGAACACTACCCGGTCCTGCGCATCGCGCAGCACCACCAGCATCGGCGGCACATCCTGCGCGCGCTGGCTCAGGTTCTTGATCGTGCCCGAGGCGCTGAAATATTCGGTGCCGTTGGGCAGGGTGCGCCGTTCCTGCTTCTTGGGCGGGAAATCGATCACCAGATCGGGCTCGACCTCGGCAAAGGGCAGGCTGTAATCGGCGATGAAGCCGGGCAGTCCGAAGGTCTGGATCGCCACCGCTGCCCCCGATGCAACGAGCGCAAAGGCGACCGCACCGATCATCCACAGCTTGGCCGGGTTGCGGCGCGGACGGAAGGGCGGCTCGTGGCTGAAGCTGCTCGGCCGATCGGCCAGCGCGTCGTCGGCATAGCTGGCGACGATCGGACGGTCGACCGGAGGAACCGGCCGGGGCAGCGGCGGCAATTCGGGCTCCGGCTCGCGGGCGGATTCGGGCTCGACCGGCACCGGCGCGACCATCGGCGGCTCCGGGCTCGCTGTCGGCGGCGGCGCAGGCGCAGCCGGTCTTGGCTCGGATTCGACCGGCGCTGCTGGCGAAGCGGCAGGTGCTGCCGTTTCTGCGACCGGCGCAGGTGCGGGGGTGGGCGCAGGCTGCACTACAGGGTCGGCGACCGACTCCGGCGCGGGAATGTCCGGACCATGCTGGAACCAGCTGTGCCCGCACTTGGCGCAACGCACCGATCGTCCATCGATACCGATGGCGCTGTCGGGAACCGCATAGCGGGTGTTGCACGCAGGGCACGCAATAATCATGGCGTTTCTAACCATGATGGGCGAATCGCCGCAAGGGGCTTGCAGCGCCTGCAAACGCGGTGACCCCATGTTTTCCACTGCTGATTGCGCGCAAGGGCGGTTTTTCAACGGCTTGACGCCATGGCTGCAGGATTTGGCAGTGCGGGTGACGTGAGGGTGCGCATTCCCATTGCCTGTTTGGGCCGCGCCGCGCTATCGCCGCTGCATGAGCGCCCCGCAGATGGCCCCTTCGGTCGAAAGCATCGTCCAGTTCGAGAATGTGGGGCTGCGCTATGGCACCGGGCCCGAGGCGCTGATCGACCTTTCGTTCACGCTGTTCTCGGGCCAGTTCTATTTCCTCACCGGGCCATCGGGCGCGGGCAAGTCCTCGCTGCTCAAGCTGCTCTATCTGGCGCAGCGGCCCAGCCGCGGGATGATCCGGCTGTTCGGCAGCGACCTCATGACGCTGGCGCGCGACCGGCTGCCCGGCTTTCGCCGTCGCATCGGCGTCGTCTTCCAGGATTTCCGGCTGGTGCCGCACCTCTCTGCATTCGACAATATCGCGCTGCCGCTGCGCATCGCGGGGATGCGCGATGCCGATATCGCGACGCCCGTGCGCGAGATTCTCGACTGGGTGGGGCTGAGCGCGCGCGGCGATGCCCTGCCTGCGACGCTTTCGGGCGGCGAGCAGCAGCGCGTCGCGATCGCGCGCGCGGTCATCACCCGGCCCGACATTCTCGTCGCCGACGAACCCACGGGCAATGTCGATCCCGATATGGCGGTGAAGCTGCTGCGGCTGTTTGAGGCGCTCAATCGCATGGGCACCACGATCATCGTCGCGACGCATGACGTGCACCTGATGACGCGGATCAAGCGCGCGCAGATGATGCGGCTGGAAGGCGGGCGCCTGTCCGACCCCACCGGTGCGCTGCGCTATCCGCCGCGCCCGTCCGACATGACCGGCTGGGGCGACATGCCCGGCAAGCCCGGCGAGGCACGCTGATGCTCGGCGCGCTCTTCCCCACCGGGCACGACCGCCGGCTGATCCCGCAGGCGCGGCTGACCGGGCCGATGCCCTGGGTAATCGCGGTGATGCTGTTCCTCACCCTGCTCGCCGCTGCGGCAGCGCTGGCGCTGGGCAGCGCGGCGCAGCAGATCAATGCGGATCTTGCGGGCCGGGCAACGGTGCAGATCGTCAATGCCGATGCCGAGGCGCGGCAGAAACAGGCGCTCGCGGCCGAGGCGCTGCTGCGCTCCGATCGCGCGGTGGCCAGCGTCACCCAGGTGAGCGAGGCCGAGGTCCGTGCGCTGCTGACGCCATGGCTGGGCAGCGGCGCGGTCAGCCGCGACATCCCCCTGCCCGCGCTGATCGATGTCGATTTTCGCGCCGAGGCCGATACTGCCACGCTCACCCGGCTGCGCCGCGCAATGAGGCCCGTCGCGCCCGATGCGCGGATCGATGCGCATGGCCAGTGGCTGAAACCGGTGTTCGATCTGATCGGGACGCTGCGCTGGCTGGCGATCGCGCTGGTCGCGCTGCTCGCGCTCGCCACCACCGCCTCGGTCATGCTCTCGGCCCGCAGCAGCTTTGCCGCGCATTCCGAGACGATCGACATCATGCACCTGCTCGGCAGCACGCATCAGCAGATCGCGCGGCTGTTCCAGCGCCGCATCGCGCTCGATGCCGCCATGGGAGCGCTGATCGGCTGCCTGCTTGCTGCGCCGGTGCTCTGGATGCTCGGGCGCGCCGCCGCCCGGCTCGATTCGGGGCTGATTTCTGCCGGATCGTTCGGCCCGATCGACTGGCTGCAGCTTGCAACTGTGCCGATAGCGGGTATTGCGCTCGCAGTGTTCACCGCGCGGGTGACGGTGCTCGGCGCGCTCAGGAAGAAGCTGTGATCGTTCGCCTGTTGTCATCGGTGCTGCTGGCCTGGATCCTGGGCTTTGCCTGGTTCGCGATCCTGCTGCCCCAGCCCTTGGGCGACCAGCAGACCGATGCCGTGGTGGTGCCCACCGGCGGCCCGCTGCGCATCGACCGCGGGCTCGAGGCGCTGCGCAACAAATGGGCCGAGCGCATGCTGATTTCGGGCGTCGATCGCGATGTTCGTCCGGCAGAGCTCAGCGCACGCTTCCCCGGATCGGTGGCGCTGTTCGACTGCTGCGTCGACCTCGGCTTTCGCGCCTATGACACGCGCTCGAACGGCCTGGAGACCGCGCGCTGGGCCAAGCAGCGCAAGGTCAAGTCGGTCCGGCTGGTCACCACCGACTGGCACATGCGTCGCGCCGAATATGAGCTGCACCGCGCGCTGCCCGACGACATCGCCATCTATCCCGATGCGGTCGCGAGCAAGCCCAGCCTGATGACGCTGTGGCGCGAATATAACAAGCTGGTGCTGCGCGTCATCGCCGGGCTGTTCGGGGTCTGATCATGGCACGCACGCTGCTGGCGATTTTCCGGTCTATCCTGTTCACCATCGCCTTTTACGGCGGATCGGTGTTCATCGTCATCATCGCCTTCATCATCCTGCCCTTCTCGCGGCACCGGCTGCAGAGCATGGCGCGCGGATGGGGCATGTATCATTATTGCTGCGCGCGGACGTTTCTGGGTATCCGCGTGCGCATCGAAGGGCCGATACCGCAGGGCCAGGTGCTCTATGCCATCAAGCACGAAAGCTTTTTCGAGACGATCGAACTGCTGCGCATCTTCAACCGGCCTGCCGTCGTCGCCAAGATCGAGCTGTCGCGCATTCCGCTATGGAGCCATATCGCGCGCACCTATGGCATGATCTTCATCGATCGGGCGGGCGGCGCGGTGGCGCTGCGCAACATGATGGCCGAGGTGCGCCGTTTTGTCGCCGAAGGGCGATCGATCGTGATCTATCCCGAAGGCACCAGCACCCCGCCAGGCGAGCAGCCGCCGCTCCAGGCGGGCTTTGCCGGGCTGTACAAGCTCGCCAAGCTGCCGGTGGTGCCGATCGCGCTGGCGAGCGGGCATCTCTATCCCCGGCGCGGCTTCATCAAGCGCCCCGGCGTGATCATCTACAAGTTCGGCGAGATGATCCCTGCAGGGCTCTCGCGCGAGGAGATCGAGGCGCGGGTGCACAAGGCGATCAACGAGCTGAACGCGGTGGAGCGGGGCTGAAGTTTCTACCCCCTTTTCATCGTCACCCCCGCGCAGGCGGGGGTCCCGCTGCCCTGAACGTTCGCACTTGAAGCGGGATTCCCGCTTTCGCGGGAATGAAAGGTTAAATATCTGTAATAGTTAGATAATCTCACCCGAAAGACGCTGACAGATCAGGTCGAGCTGGTCGAGATTGCCATAGCGGATGGTGACGCTGCCGCTGCGCTGGTTCGCCTCGCTGCTGATCTTGACCTTGAGGCCGAGCAGGTCTTCCAGATGCCGCTCGACCGCCTCGATATCGGCATTGCTCGCCGGATCGCCCGCCCCGCCAGTGCGGGACCTGCCGCCCGGCTTGCCCCCGGCATCGCTGCGCGCGCGGCGCACCAGCTTCTCGACCTCGCGCACCGAAAGACCGCGATCGACCACTTCGGCGGCGATCGCCTCGGCATCGGGCACGTTGATCAGCGCGCGGGCATGACCCATGCTGAGGCTCTTGTCGGCGACCATCTTGAGCACCGGCTGCGGCAATGCGAGCAGGCGCATGAGGTTCGCGATATGGCTGCGCGACTTGTCGACCATCCGCGCGACCTCGACCGGGGTATAGCCCTGGTCGCCGACCAGCCGCTGATAGGCTTCGGCCTCTTCGACCGGATTCAGGTCCTCGCGCTGGATATTCTCGATCAGCGCCAGTGCCAGCGTATCGGGATCGCTGAGTTCGCGGACGATCGCCGGAATCTCGTGCAGCCGGGCGCGCTGCGCCGCGCGCCAACGGCGTTCGCCGGCGACCAGCTCATACCCCCCACCCTTGCGCGGACGGACGATGACCGGTTGAATCACCCCGCGCTGCGCGATCGAGCGCGCCAGATCATCGAGCGCTTCCTCGTCGAAATAACGGCGGGGCTGGCCGGGGTGCGGGCGGATCTCGGCGAGCGGCAGCGTGCGCAGGCCGGTGGCAGAACCGGGCTGCCCCTCGCTGCCCTCGTCGCGCCGCACCAGCGGTTCCTCGCGCCCGACTTCGCCCAGCAGCGCATTGAGCCCCCGCCCCAGCCCGCTCGGACGCTTGCGTCCCAGCGCCTTGGCGATATCGGGCAGACCGCTATTGTCTTCGGCCATCAGGCAGCTTCCTCTTCCATGCGCGGCATGCGGGTGATGAATTCGCGGGCCAGCGCGATATAGGCTTCCGATCCGACGCAGCGATGGTCGTAGATCAGCGCCGGCATGCCATGGCTCGGCGCTTCGGACAGGCGCACATTGCGCGGGATCACGGTATCGAACACCAGCCGCCCGAGCACCGCGCGCACGTCATCGGAAACCTGATCGGTCAGCCGGTTGCGGCGATCGTACATGGTCAGCACCACACCGATGATCGACAGATCCGGATTGAACCGCTGCTGCACGCGTTCGACCGTCTGCAGCAGCTGGCTCAGTCCCTCGAGCGCGAAGAACTCGCACTGCAGCGGGACCAGCACCTGATCGGTGGCGACAAGCGCATTCAGGGTCAGCAGACCGAGCGAAGGCGGACAATCGATCAGACACACCTGCCAGCGATCTTCGGGCGCGTTGTCCATTGCCGCCTTCAGCCGGTGCGTGCGCATTTCCAGATCGACCATCTCGATCTCTGCGCCCGAAAGATCGACCGTCGCCGGGATGACATCGAGCCCCGGAATCTGCGTCGGGACGCAGCATTGAACGAGCGAGCTTTCGTTGGTGAGCAGATCATAGCTCGAATACTCGCGATCGTTGCGCGCAATGCCGAGCCCGGTCGAGGCATTGCCTTGCGGGTCGAGATCGATCAGCAACACCGACAGTCCGGTCGCTGCCAGCGCCGTCGCCAGGTTGATCGCGGTCGTGGTCTTGCCCACCCCGCCTTTCTGATTCGCGACCGCAATGCGGATCATCTTTTGCTCCTGTGTCTGCGCTCGATCTTGCGGCGCGGTGCCTGCCGGGCTTCGATCGGCGCTACGCGTCCGGTTCCGACGAGAATCGCGGCGTCGGCATCGGTGAGGCTCTGTTCCACGTGGAACAGTTTCTGCCACGCCGCGGCGATGCTTTCCAGTTCTGCACGCGCATTGCGTCCCTTTGGCAGCAACCAGCGCGTCTTTTCTGTGGAAAAGCGCCCCGCCCCCTCCAGCAGACGCGGCAGCGGCGCAAACGCACGCGCGGATATGTAATCGGCAGCAAAGCTCTCCACCTTGTCGAGCGCACTGCCCGCCACCTCGGCCCGCCCCCCAAGCCCGAACCGATCGATGGCTTTGTCCAGATAGGCGATGCGCAAGCCGCGCGACTCGATCAGAGTAACCCGGCACGGCGCGAGCAGCGCGATCACCAGTCCAGGAAAGCCCGCACCACTGCCCAGGTCCACCCAGTGCTCATCGGGCTGCGGTGCGGCGAAGCGCAACAGCTGGGCGCTGTCGGCGATATGGCGTTGCCACATCGATGCCAGGGTCGCCGCCGATACAAGGTTCTGGTGCCTCGCCTCTTCCGCCACGAACGCGGCCAGCGCATCGAGCCGGTCCATTGTTTCACGTGAAACACCTGGCCGGCTGGCAACCCAGGATCGGGCCTGGTCCTCGGTCTCGAGAATCATGCTGCGCGCTTGCGGGCGTGCACGAGAATGGCAGCGAGCGCTGCAGGAGTGACACCCCGAACCCGTCCCGCCTCGGCCAGCGTCTCGGGCCGGGCAAGATCGAGCCGCTCGACCATCTCGTTCGACAGCCCGGTGATCGCGCGATAATCGATATCCGCCCCCAGCAGCACCTTCTCGTTCGCGCGAAGGTCGCGCAGCTCGGCATCCTGCCGCGCGAGATAGGGCGCGTAGACCGCATCCTCCTCGATCTCGGCACGGAGGTCTTCGGGCAGCGCAGCAGCGGCATGGGGCAGCAGCCCAGCCAAGGAATCGAGCGTGACCGATGGGAAGCGCAGCCAATCGTACAGGCTCTGCCGCGTGCCATCGGCCTTGATCGATAGGCCGAGTGCCGCCAGCTCGGTGCATGTCGCCTGACGCTCCAGCACGGCAAGCATCTCGGCCTTGGCCTGCTGGCGCTGCTCGAACCAGCGCTGGCGCTCCTCACCCACCGCGCTATTGGCGATGGCCATTCCGGTCAATCGGTCGGTCGCATTGTTGGCGCGCAGACGCAGGCGATATTCAGCGCGCGCGGTGAGCATGCGATAGGGCTCGGTCACGCCCTGCAGCACCAGATCGTCGATCATCACCGCGAGATAGCTGCTCGCACGATCGGGCAACACAATGTCACGACCCAGCACCGCGCCGGCAGCCGCCATGCCTGCAGTCAGCCCTTGCGCCGCAGCCTCCTCGTACCCGGTCGTGCCATTGATCTGGCCCGCGCAATAGAGCCCCGGGATCGCGCGCACTTCCAGCCGATGGTCGAGCGCGCGTGGGTCGATATGGTCATATTCGACCGCATATCCCGGCACGACAATCTCGGCGCGCTCGAGCCCCGCCATGCTGCGCACAAAGGCGAGCTGCACATCGGTGGGCAGCGAGGTCGAGATGCCGTTGGGATAGACCAGATGCGTGTCGAGACCCTCGGGCTCGAGGAACACCTGATGCCCGTCGCGATCGCCGAAGCGGTGGATCTTGTCCTCGATCGAGGGGCAGTAGCGCGGTCCCTGCGCCCCGATCGCACCGCTGAACAGCGGCGAACGGTCGAGATTCGCGCGGATGATATCATGCGTCTGCTGGCTGGTCCGGGTGATCGCGCAGAAGACTTGCGGTACTGTGCGGCCTTCGCTCAGCGGCGACATGGTCCAGGCTTCGCCGTCGCTCGGCTGTTCCTCGAGCTGCGCCCAGTTAATGGTGCGTCCATCGATGCGGGGAGGGGTGCCGGTCTTGAGACGCGCCATCGGCAGATTGGCCGCGCGGAGCTGCTGCGCGAGCAGGCTCGCACCGGGTTCACCGATGCGACCGCCCTCGAGCCGCTCTTCGCCGCGGAACAATCGTCCGCCCAGAAAGGTCCCGGTCGCCAGCACCACGGCGCGTGCGGCAACTGCACCGCCATCGGCGAGATCGACCCCTGCCACCCGGCCCTGTTCGAGCCGTAGCGCTGCGACCTCGCCCTCGACAATCGACAGGTTCGGCTGCGCTGCCAGCATCGCCTGGATCGCAGCCTTGTACAGCTTGCGATCGGCCTGGACGCGCGGCCCCTGCACCGCGCTGCCCTTCGAGCTGTTGAGCATGCGATAGTGGATCGCGGCCTTGTCTGCCGCGCGCGCGATCAGGCCATCAAAGGCATCCACCTCACGCACGAGATGGCCCTTGCCCAGGCCACCGATCGCCGGATTGCACGACATCGCCCCGATCGCGTCGCGCGTGAAGCTGACCAGCCCGACGCGCGCACCCATGCGCGCGGCGACCGCCGCCGCTTCGCAACCGGCATGACCGCCGCCGACCACCAGAACATCAAATTGCTGCATGGAGCCGCGCATACAGCAATTGCGGGATTCGGTCGAGGGGGTGTCATGCGAGCGAAACGGCATAACGAGCCGTACTGTCTCCCCTCCCGCCAGCGGCAGGGGAGAGGTTCATTTCCCGATGCAAAACGCGCCGAACAGAGCGTCGAGCATATCTTCGACATGCGTGCGGCCAAGCAGTTGGTCGAGCGCATGTCGTGCGAGCCGCAGACCTTCGGCACGAAGCAACAGGTCCGTCTGTGCCCTGGCTCCGTGGAGAGCGGAGGCGCATTCGCCGAGCAGCCGGTGCTGGCGCGCGTTGAGCGCGACCTCGTTGCTCGCCGGAAGCAACGTCCGCGCTGTTGCCACAAGATCGTCGATCAGCGCATCGAGCCCCTGCCCCGTCTTCGCCGAAAGCCGATGGCGTGCCACCTGCTTTGTTTCACGTGGAACACCCGTTCGATCAATCTGCGACTCGACCTCCCACAGGGCAGGATGAGAAGGCCCTTCACCTTCTGTACCTAACCACAGGACGATGTCCGCCGCCGCGATCGCATCTTGCGCCCGGGCAATGCCAATGGACTCGATCTCCTCGGCCCCCTCGTCGCGCAGCCCCGCCGTATCGGTCAGCACGAAAGGGATTCCGCCCAGCGCCACCGGCGCTTCGATGACATCGCGCGTGGTCCCCGCGATATCGGATACGATGGCCGCTTCGCGCTGCAGCAGGGCGTTGAGCAATGTGGACTTGCCGGCATTGGGCGGCCCGGCAAGCACCACGCGGATACCATCGCGCAACCGCTCGGCGCGCGGCCTTGCCAGCGCAAGGTCGATATCGCCTGCCAGCGTGCCGATCCCCTGCCCCACCGCATCAACGGCATGCTCAGGCACATCATCCTCATCGGAAAAGTCGAGATCGGCCTCGACCAGCGCAGAGAGCCTCAGCACATCGCGCCGCCACGCCTCGACCTGGCGCGAAAGATGCCCGCTCGCCATGCGGATCGCGGCGACGCGCTGCGCCTCGGTCTCGGCGAACAACAGATCGGACAGGCCCTCGGCCTCGGCCAGGTCCATGCGGCCGTTGAGAAAGGCGCGGCGGGTGAATTCGCCCGGTTCCGCGAGCCGGAGCCCTTCAATCCCTGCAAGCGCGATCTCGACCGCGCGCACCACTGCCCTGCCTCCGTGCAGATGCAGTTCGGCCAGATCCTCGCCCGTGGCCGTGTCTGGCCCTGGAAACCACAGGATGAGCGCACGGTCGAGTATCTCGCTCGAGACCGGATGGCGCAGGGTACGCAAAGAGGCGCGGCGCGGCCCGGGCAGCGCGCCGGAAAGCGCCTTGAGCGCCGTTCCTGCCTGCGGCCCACTGATCCTAATGATCGCCAGGGCTGCGGGAGGTGCGCCGCTCGACAGCGCATAGATCGTCGCCCCCGCAGTCACGGTTCAATAAGGGGAAAGGTCAGTCCGAGGACTTCTTGCCGCTCGCCCCGGCGGCAGCGGCGTCCATGATCTGCTGGAAGAAGCGCAGGCCCATTTCGCCCATCGGGGCGATGTTCTTGGCGATGGTCTGCAGCTGGTCGACATTGCTGGTGCCCTTCATCGCGCTGACGACACCATCGACATAGGTCTTGTTGACATCGGAGACATCGGGCAACCCCATGAATCGGCGCATCTCTTCCGGGGAACAATCGACTTCGATATTCACTTTCATGGCATTACCCTCTTGTCAGCGCAAAGGCCCCCAAGCCCCGGATTCACGCTTATCAGCACGGGCAAAGTGGGTATAAACGGGTCACAAATCAATCGAATTGATGATGGAGAGCAGAATGGGTTCGACGCACAGCATCGCCACTTTCGACCACGAGGCAAGCTTCGACGCCTATGTCGCCGCGCCCGAAGGCACGCCAAAGGCCGCGATCATCGTGATCCAGGAGATTTTCGGCGTCAATCCGGGCATCCGCCAGAAGTGCGATGGGTGGGCGGCGCAAGGCTATCTCGCGGTCGCGCCCGATCTGTTCTGGCGGATCAAGCCGGGGATCGAGCTCGACCCCGATGTCGAGGCCGAGCTGCACGAAGCCTTCGGCTATTTCGGCCAGTATGATCCCGATGATGGCGTCAAGGATATCGAGGCGACCATCCGCGCGATCCGGTCCGGCATCGGCGGGCTTGATGGCGTCGCCAAGGTCGGCGCGGTCGGCTACTGCCTCGGCGGACGACTCGCCTATATGACGGCTGCGCGCACCGATATCGACGCCAGCGTTGGCTATTACGGCGTGATGATCGACCAGATGCTGGGCGAGGCGCACGCGATTGCCAATCCCCTGATGCTGCACATTCCGACCGCGGACCATCTTGTCGGGCCCGAGGCGCAGGCAGCGATTCATGCCGGGCTGGATGATCACCCCAAGGTCACGCTGCATGATTATGAAGGGCTCGATCACGGCTTTGCCGCCGAGATGGGCAACCGCCGCGACGAGTCCGGCGCGCAGCTCGCCGATGGCCGCACCGCTGCCTTCTTTGCGGAGCATCTGGCATGAGCGTCGCACAAGCCGGAATCGCCGCCTGGCACGATTACATGCATGGCGGCTCGGACCCCGAAAAGCTGAGCGCCATGCTGGCAGACGACGCGGTATTCCATTCGCCCGTCGTCCACACCCCGCAAGAAGGCAAGGCCAAGGTCTTCGCCTATCTGCACGCCGCCGCGCACGTGCTGGGCAATGACAGCTTCCATTACGTCCGCGAGATCGTCGATGGGGACACCGCCGTGCTCGAATTCGCGCTCGTGCTCGATGGCATCCAGGTCAACGGCGTCGACATGGTCCGCTGGAATGCCGATGGCAAGATCGAGGACTTCAAGGTGATGGTGCGGCCGCTGAAGGCGGTCAACAAGGTCTGGGAGAAAATGGGCGAGATGCTGGCTAGGGCGGGTTAAGAGGCAGACCGCTAACACCAGCATCGTCATTCCCGCGAAAGCGGGAATCCCGCTACTGAGAAGCGCTGAAGTAAGCGGGACCCCCGCCTTTGCGGGGACGATAGATATGAACCGTTGTGGTTAATCGTCCGCCATCAGATAGGCGATAATCGCCGCGCGCTCCTCGGCTTTGCGCAGGCCGAAAAAGCCCATCTGGTTGCCTGGCACCAAAGCTTCCGGATCGGTCAGGAAGCGGTCGAGCAGTTCGGGGGTCCAGCGCGGGTTGCTGGCGGCGAAAGCCTTGAAAGCCTTGGAATAGGCAAAAGTCCTGTCGCCAGCGACGGGGCGCTGGCTCAACCCATGCAGATTGGGCCCGCTCAGCCCCTTCTCGCCCTTTTGCACCGAATGGCAACTGTAACAGCGTTGGAAAGCACGTTCACCCATCTGGTTGGTGGATTGCGCCAATGCTGTACCGGGCAGTATCAGGATCAGCAGCGACAGGACAACGCGCAGCCTCATCTGTCGGTCCGGATGACCATCAGCCGCTCGGTGCTCGATTCGGGCAGGAACACCTCGCCCTTGCGGCCCAGGATCTGGCGGACATTGGCGCCCTCGCCGCTGCCTGGATAGCGCTGGACGAATTTCTCAGCTCGCGGATCGAACACCCGGGTCGAATTGTCGCCAAAATCGCTGACCCACACCATGTCGCGCTCGTCGACATAGACCGCATAGGCCTTGGGTGCGGGTCCGGGGAGCTTCCAGGCCTTCCAGCTCTTGTTTGAAGGCCTGTAGCGATAGAGCTCGCCGCTATTCCATCCCGTGATCCACAGGTCGCCCTTGCTGTCCGCCCAGACGCGGCGCAGCCCTGCGTCCTTTGTCGGCGGCTCGATCACGCTGATGTCGCCAGTGGCGCTGTCGATCCGCGCGAGATGGCTGCCCGCGAGCGAGACATACCAGACCGTGCCGTCGGGCGCGGTGGCGATGCCATAGGGGCCGCGTCCCTTGGGGTCCTTCCACACCCGAACCTTGCCGTCGGCGGCGCTCACCCGGCCATAAATTCCGTTCTGGCCGGTGAACCAGTGCGTGCCCTGCTTGTCAAAGGCGCCCGTGTTGAGATTGGTATAGCCCGTGTCCTCGGGCAGCTTCCAGACGTCCAGCTTGCCATTCTTCGGGTCGTAGCGGACGATGGCATTCTGACCGCCATCGGTGATCCAGGCCATGCCATCGGGCCCCTGAATGACCCCGTGCGGGGCAGAATCGGGGCCGAGCGAGAGCTGCACGACCTTGCCCGACACCGGATCGAGAATGCCGAGCGCACCCTGTTTCTGTGCGGTGTACCAGATCTTGCCGTCGGGTGCCGGGGCAACATCGTGCGGGCGCGATCCCTTGGGAAGCTCGAACAGCTGGACGTTGCGGCCAATTTCGGCCGAGGCGGCGATCTGGGCCTTTTCCTCAGCGACCAGCGGGCCGCTCGCAAAACAAGCCAGCACCATTCCGGAAAGCCATACCCGCTTCATGCAAAAATCCTCCCCGATCGATGTTGCGATCCTATCAGGGATCCAACACCGATGGAGAGGAAATGTTGCGCGCTAAACGATGGTCAGTTGAACAGCGTCACCACGCCGACGCCGGGATCGACGAACCCGTCATACATCATCTTGCCCGCGACATAGAGGATCACGGCCAGGCCGATATAGGCGATCCAGCGATAGCGCTCGATATATTTGGCGATGAAATTCGCCGCGATGCCCATCAGCGCGACCGACAGGATCAGGCCGACGATCAGGATGCCGGGATGTTCGCGCGCAGCCCCTGCCACCGCGAGCACATTGTCGAGGCTCATGCTGACATCGGCTACCGCAACCGCCCAGGCGGCAGCGGCGAAGCTCTTGGCCGGTGCGACGCCGCTATGCTCGTCGCCTTCGATTTCGGGCGAGCCTGCGTTCGCGCCCGCCGGTTGCAGCTCGCGGTACATCTTCCACGAGACCCAGAGCAGCAACAGGCCGCCGGCAAAGATCAGCCCGACGATCTGCATCAGCTGGGTGACGACCAGCGCGAATCCGATGCGCAGCACCAGAGCGGCGATGATGCCGATCAGGATCACCTTCTTGCGCTGATCGGCGGGCAGGCCCGCCGCCAGAGCGCCGACGACGATGGCATTGTCGCCGGCGAGCAGCACGTCGATCATCAGCACCTGGCCGAAAGCGGCGAGCGCGGACGGGGAGCCGATATTCGAGAAATCGGCAACGATATGGTTCCAAAGTTCCATCATGATGGGTGTCGCAGCCCTGAAGGATTACTGGTTCATGGAATCGAAGAAGTCTTCGTTGGTCTTCGAATCCTTCATCTTGTCGAGCAGGAACTCCATCGCGTCGACGGTGCCCATCTGCATGAGGATGCGGCGCAGCACCCACATCTTGGAAAGGATATCCTTCTCCACCAGCAGTTCCTCCTTGCGCGTGCCGGACTTTCCGACGTCGAGCGCGGGGAAGATACGCTTGTCGGCGACCTTGCGATCCAGCACGATTTCGCTGTTGCCGGTGCCCTTGAATTCTTCGAAGATGACCTCGTCCATGCGGCTGCCGGTATCGATCAGCGCGGTGGCGATGATCGAGAGCGAGCCGCCTTCCTCGATATTGCGCGCGGCACCGAAGAAGCGCTTGGGACGCTGCAAGGCATTGGCGTCGACACCGCCGGTCAGCACCTTGCCCGACGAAGGCACGACGGTGTTATAGGCACGGCCCAGACGCGTGATCGAATCGAGCAGGATGACGACATCCTTCTTGTGCTCGACCAGACGCTTGGCCTTCTCGATCACCATTTCGGCGACCTGGACGTGGCGCTGCGCGGGTTCGTCAAAGGTTGAGCTGATGACCTCGCCCTTCACGCTGCGCTGCATGTCGGTGACTTCTTCCGGGCGCTCGTCGATCAGCAGCACGATCAGGAAGACTTCGGGATGGTTGTCGGTGATCGCCTTGGCAATGTTCTGCAGCAGCACGGTCTTGCCGACGCGCGGCGGCGCGACGATCAGCGCGCGCTGGCCCTTGCCCTGCGGCGAGACGATGTCGATGACCCGCGCCGACTTGTCCTTGACCGTCGGGTCGAGCGTGTCGAGCCGCAACTTCTCGTTCGGGTAGAGCGGGGTCAGGTTGTCGAAATTGACGCGGTGACGCACGACATCGGGATCGTCGAAATTGACCGCAGTGAGCTTGGTCAGCGCGAAATAGCGCTCGCCATCGCGCGGCGCGCGGATTTCGCCTTCCACCGTATCACCGGTGCGCAGGCCGAAGCGGCGCACCTGGTTGGGGCTGACATAGATGTCGTCGGGCCCGGCGAGATAGTTCGCCTCGGGGCTGCGCAGGAACCCGAAACCGTCGGACAGCACCTCGATGGTGCCCAGACCCATGATCTGTTCGCCATCTTCGGCAAGTTCCTTGAGGATCGCGAACATCAGGTCCTGGCGGCGGAGCGTCGATGCGCCCTCGACGCCCAGCTCTTCGGCCATGGTGACGAGTTCGGCGGGGGTTTTCTGCTTGAGTTCTTTGAGATGCATGAGGTGCAGGATTCCGTGGGAAGGGTGCCGCCAAAAATGGAAACGCGGCAGTCAGGAAAGAGATGCGGGACGCCCAACCGGTAATCCGGTCACTGGTGAAGCGGGTCGTCGAAGGTCCCGGACGGGACGCATGCGGAAATAGGGCCGAGAGCGACGAAAGTCAATCCGGGCTGCGATGAGGCGAGGCCTGGGCGCAATCTGCACCACCCCCGCTCAGCCTGAGCCTGTCGAAGGCCCCGCTATATGGCCAGCGTGGGCGCGGGCCCTTCGACTGCGCGGGCTGCACCCGCTGCTCAGGGTGAGCGGACGTGGTCAGGCGAAAGTCTTCGCGACTAGAACGGCTTCACGATCACCAGGATCACGATCACCGCGGCAGCGACGCCCGGAACCTCGTTGATCAGCCGCAGCTGCTTGCCGGTAAGCTTGCGCTCGCCGCGAGCCAGCTTCTTCGCATAGCCGATCATCCAGCCATGATAGCCGCTCAAAAGCAGCACGAAGAGCAGCTTGGCGTGCAGCCAGCCGGCGGTCCACCAGTTGCCCTGGCTCGCCAGCACCAGCCCCAGCACCCAGACTATGATCAGCGAGGGGTTGAGGATGATCTTTCGCAGCTTGTTCTCGCGGTCGATCCAGCGCGTCGCCTCTTCGGAGCCGTGCTCGGCCTCCTGATGATAGACCAGGAAGCGCGGCATCATGAACAGGCCGGCCATCCAGAAGATGACGAAGATGAGGTGCGCCGCTTTCAGCCAGAGATAGAGCATGGAGAGAACATAATCCGTTGTCAGAAGAAGCTCGTTCATGGGTTCTGCCGCCAGTCACACCGGTTGAGGCGGCAGGGCGGTCATACGCCCTGCTTCACCAGTGTAAGCAGTGCATGCACGTGTTCAATGGGGGTCTGCTGCAATATGCCGTGCCCCAGGTTGAAAATATGCGGCCGCCCCTCGAACGTGCGCAGGATATGCCGGACCGCATTTTCCATCTGCTCGCCGCCCGCCAGCAGCGCCAGCGGGTCGAGATTGCCCTGGACGGGCAGATGCGCCGGAATATTGGCGGCAGCCCAGACCGGATCGATCGTCTCGTCGAGCCCGAGCGCATCGACGCCGGTTTCGCGGGCATAGGCGGCAAGCTTCTCGCCTGCGCCCTTGGGGAAACCGATCACCGGCACGCCGGGGCGTGCTTCGTGGATGGCTGCGGCAATGCGCGCATTGGGCGCGATCACCCAGCGTTCGAACTGCGCCGGGGCGAGCGAACCCGACCAGCTGTCGAAAATCTGGACAGCATCGACGCCGGCATCGATCTGGCCGATCAGATATTCGATGGTGAGGTCGACGATTCCGTCGATGAGCGCCTGAAAACCGGCGGGATCGCGATAGGCATATTCACGTGTTGCGTGCTGGTCCTTGCTGCCCTCGCCGTTGACCATATAGGTCGCAACGGTCCAGGCCGACCCTGCAAAGCCCAGAAACGCCTTTTCAGGCGCGAGCTCGGCCTTCACCAGACGCACGGTCTCGTAGATCGCCTCGAGCCGCTCAGGAGCTGCGACAAGGCTCTCCAGCGCATGATCGAGCAACCGGGGCGACAGATGCGGCCCCTCGCCCACCAGGAATTTCAGATCCTGTCCCATCGCATAGGGCACGATCAGGATATCGGAAAACAGGATCGCGGCATCGAGCGCGAACCGGCGCAGCGGCTGCAGCGTGATTTCGGCAGCCGCTGGACTATCATAGACCAGCTCGAGAAAGCCGCCCTTTTCCGCACGGAGCGCGCGATATTCCGGAAGGTAGCGCCCGGCCTGGCGCATCATCCACATCGGCGGCACCTTGGCCACATGTCCGTTCAGGCAATCGAGCAAGGGCGCCTTGCGCGCCGTCGTCAGAGTTGTGTCCCCACCCATCTTAATTCTTATATCCTTTATATAGGGATTCTGTTGAAGAAGGCCGCTGGAAAACCGGCATGACGCTTTCTTGCCCTATGTATCGACAGATTGACAGTCGCCAAATCGCAGCAGCCTGACGAGTCGGCAAATTTGTGCCCGCTATCAACAGCCTGTGGGTAAAGCTTTCCCTTGTGGACAAGCCCTGTGAGGAATCTCCGGTCAGGGGGGAGCAAAACCATCCCCGGTTTTGCCCACAATATCATGCCTTGATTTATCCCCGCGCTGCCCACAGACCATGGCCATGAGCCGCATTCACCTCCATCTGCTGTCGGATTCCACGGGCGAGACCCTGGAGAATATCGCCAAGGCGGCGCTGGCGCAGTTCGATGCGGTTGAGGTCATCAAGCATTTCTGGCCGATGGTGCGTTCCGAAACGCATCTCGACCGGATATTGGACGAGGTCGCGGCCAATCCGGGGCTCGTGCTGTTCACCTTGGTCAATCCCGATATCCGCGCCAAGCTCGAGCGGCGCTGCCGCGTGCTCGGGCTGCCGATGGTGCCCGCGCTCGATGCGGTGAGCGATGCCTTGTCCAATCTGCTCGGCCAGGCGGCCAAGGCGCGGCCGGGCCGACAGCATGTGCTCGATGCCGCCTATTTCGCGCGCGTGGAAGCGATCCAGTTCACGATCGCGCATGACGACGGGCAGAACTGGGAGAATTGGGAGGCGGCGGACATCGTGCTCGCCGGCGTCTCGCGCTCGTCCAAGACGCCGACCTCGATCTATCTCGCCAATCGCGGCTACAAGACCGCGAACATCCCGATCGTGATCGAATCGCCGCCGCCTTCCGCGCTGTTCACGCTCAGGCATCCGCTGGTGGTGGGGCTGACGACCAATCCCGAACGGCTGATCGCGGTGCGCCGCAACCGGCTGTTGTCCTTGAACCAGGCCCCCGAAACCGATTATGTCAATGACGAGAAGGTGAAGGCCGAGCTGGCCTTTGCCAGGCGGATGTTTGCGGATAATGGTTGGCCGGTGATCGACGTGACGCGTCGATCGATCGAGGAATCGGCGGCGGCGATCATCAACCTGTTCAACGAGCGCGAAGCCGCGCGCGAAAACAGGCGGCAGGCGACCGAGCCGATGGATAAAGCCTAGTTTGCTTCGGGCATAAGGACGATGGAAATGCTGATACTCGCATCGCAGAGCACCGCACGCCGGGCCATGCTCGATGCTGCCGATGTGCCTTTCTCGGTCGTGGCGGCGCATATCGATGAATCCTCGATCCGTGCCTCGCTCCATGCCGAGGGCACCTCCCCTCGCGATATCGCCGATGCCCTGGCAGAAGCCAAAGCGATGCGCGTCGGCACCCGGCGGCCCGAGGCGATGGTGCTCGGCTCCGACCAGATCCTGGAAACCAGCGAAGGCGAGATGCTGAGCAAACCGCAGACCCCCGACGATGCGATCCGCCAGCTCGAATCGCTGTCGGGCAAGCCGCACAAATTGTGGAGCGCCGCCGTCATCGTCGAGGGCGGTCGGCCGATCTGGCGGCATGTCGGCAAGGCGGTGATGCACGTGCGTCCGCTGGGCCCTGCCTTTGTCCGTGACTATGTGGAAAAGCACTGGGAAACCATTGGATATACGGTGGGTTGCTACGAGATAGAGGGTGCGGGAGCCCAGCTTTTCAGCCATATCGAGGGCGATGTGTTCACCGTCCAGGGCATGCCGCTGCTGCCGCTACTCGGCTTCCTGCGCGAACGCGAACTGATGCCGAGCTGATTCATCCGCTTGGAAAATCGGCAAGGGTTTCAGCAGAGTCCGCCTTACCCCCTCCGTTTGTCCCGAGCGAAGTCGAGGGACGCAGACCCAAGGGTTTCCCATGTCCCAACCCTATGCCGAGGTGATCGGCGACCCGATCGCGCACAGCAAATCGCCGCTGATCCACAATTTCTGGCTCAAAACGCTGGGGATGGAAGCCGAGTATCGCGCCTGCCATGTCACGCCCGACGCGCTGGCCGATTATATCGCCCAGCGCCGTGCCGATCCGCTCTGGCGCGGGTGCAATGTCACCATTCCGCACAAGATTGCGGTGATGGAGCATGTCGCCGATCCGGGCGATGTGCGCAGCAGCATCGGGGCGATGAACACGATCGCGCGCGATGAACAGGGCGCGCTGTTCGGCACCAACACCGATGCCGGCGGTTTCTACGCACCGCTCGGGCAGAGCGATTTTACCGGTGCAGATGTCGCGCTGATCGGCGCGGGCGGGGCGGCGCGGGCGGTGCTGTTCGCGCTCGCCCGAATGGAGGTCGCCAGCGTGACAATCCATGCGCGCAATCCCCTGAAAGCCATGGGGCTGCTTGCGAGCTTCGCGCTCAAGGGCCAGGTGCGCGGCATGGACGATCCGCTGGGCGAGGTCGATCTGCTGGTCAACACGAGCCCCTTGGGCATGAAGGGTTTCGACCCGCTGGTGCTCGACCTTTTGCCGCTGCCCGAGAGCGCGCTGGTCTATGACATTGTCTACAATCCGCTCGAAACCGGGCTGCTGAAGGCGGCGCGGGCGCGCGGGCTCGAGACGGTCGACGGGCTCGAGATGCTGATCGGCCAGGCAGCGCTCGCCTTCGAAATCTTCTTCGGTGCCGCTCCCCCGCGGAACCGCGACGATGAGCTCCGGGCATTGCTGCTGGCATGATGGCACCGATCAAGCGCCTGCCGCCGCACCATCGTCACCGTCCGATGGTGCTCGGGCTGACCGGATCGATCGGCATGGGCAAATCGGCGGTGGCGAAGATGCTGCGCGCCGAGGGCGTGCCGGTGTTCGATGCCGATGCCGAGGTACATGTGCTGCAGGGACCGGGCGGAGCGCTGCTGCCCGCGATCGAGGCCGCGTTTCCCGGCACGACAGGGCCGCAAGGTGTCGACCGTGCGAAGCTGGGTGCGGCGGTGTTCGGCAATCCAGTGGCGCTGAAAAGGCTCGAGCATATCGTGCATCCGGCGGTGGCGCGCTCGCGCGCCGCCTTCGTCCGCGCCCACCGGTCGCGCCGGATCATCGTGTTCGATATCCCGCTGCTGTTCGAGAAAGGCGGTACCCAGAATGTCGATGGCATCGTGGTCGTCTCCGCGGCGCTGTGGCAGCAGCGCAAGCGCGTGCTCGCCCGCCCGGGCATGACCGCGGCACGCCTGCGCCATATCCGTCACCTGCAGATGGCTGATCACCACAAGCGCGCGCATGCCGATTGGGTGATCCCCACCGGCGGCACCAAATTGGCGACGCGACAGGCGGTGCGCAGGCTGCTTCAGAATTTACGTTCGGCCCTTGCACGATGAGCAAATCGGTCCAATAGTATCGGAAATGAGAGAGATCATTTTCGATACCGAAACCACCGGCCTGTCCCCTGATGAAGGACACAGGATGGTGGAAATCGGGTGTATCGAGATGGTCGGTCGCAGCCTGACGGGCCGCACCTTCCACGCCTATTTCAACCCCGAAATCCCGATGCCGCCCGAAGCCGAGAAGGTGCATGGCCTGGGCGATGCGTTTCTCGCCGACAAGCCGCTGTTTGGCGCAGGCGTCGAGGATCTGCTCGAGTTTCTCGGCGATGCGACCCTGGTCGCGCACAATGCCGGGTTCGACATGCGCTTCCTGAATGCGGAACTGGCCATGGTCGGCAAGCCCGCCATTGCGATGAGCCGTGTGATCGACACCGTCGCGATGGCACGCGCCAAGTTTCCCGGATCGCCCGCCAGCCTGGATGCATTGTGCAAGCGCTTCGGCGTCGATCGCAGCCACCGCGTGCTGCACGGCGCGCTGCTCGATGCCGAGCTGCTGGCGCAGGTCTATATCGAGCTGACCGGGGGTCGCCAGATCGGGCTTGGTCTCGCCGACGACAGCGCGGAAACCGCCGTCGTCCCCGGTGCACGGCCTCGCCTCATTCCCAGTGTCCAGCGTCCGCACCGCCTGCCGCGCCCGTTTGCCGCCAGCGAGGAAGAGCTGGCCGCGCATGCCGAGTTCCTGGGCAAGATCAAGCAGCCGCTCTGGCTGTCGACACGCTAACCTTTGTACTGAAAATCATTCCGGAAAGGAGGTCTTTACCCGAATCGTCACCCGATCCTTAGCGTTGGACGCCAAGGATATATCGATCCGGCCCGTCGCGGCAGTGATCCTGCGGCTGGCCCCAAAAAATGGAGAATATCATGGACATTCGTATTTCTGGTCATCAGGTCGACACTGGCGAAGCGCTCAAGGTGCACGTCGCGGACCGACTCAATGCGATTGTCGAAAAGTATTTTTCCAAGGCGATATCCAGCCAGGTCACCTTCAGCCGAGGGCCTCACGAACAGTTCCAGTGCGATATCGTCACGCATGTGATGCAGGGCCTGATCCTCAAGGGCCATGGCCTGGCGCAGGATGCGCATGTCTGCTTCGACGGCGCGGCGGACAAGATCGAGAAGCAGCTGCGCCGCTATATGGGCCGCCTCAAGGGCCGCCACGAACAGTTCCAGCATGCCGCGCGCGAGGAAGAAGCCGCCTATGTCGTGTTCGACAGCGGCAACGAGGAAGAGGAGGTCGTGGGCGATGCCCCGGTCGTGATCGCCGAAACCCGCGTCGACGTGCCCACCGCCACCGTATCCGACGCGGTGATGATGCTCGACCTGCGCAACACCAATGCGCTGTTCTTCAAGAATACCGGCACCGGGCGGCACAACATGGTCTATCGCCGCCCCGATGGTTCGATCGGCTGGGTCGAACCGCGCGTCTGAATATTTTCGGCGCGTTGTGCGCCCGTGCATCGCATGGCTTGGTTTTTCGGGCGATATGGTGCATGGGCGCGGCAGCAATGCGTCGGCGGGATGAGGCAACCCCCTCCCGGCAGGGCCGACGGTGATCCTTTGAACATTCGTGCGCGCCGCCTCGGCAACGATCGGGGGCGGCGCGACAGAATCGAGAATTTTGACTGTCATGGCATGGTTCGAACTCCATAAGCAGGCGGTGCTGATCTCGGCACGCGTCGCGGACAAGCACCAGGCGCTCGAGCTGGCCGCCGAACAGTTCGGTCATTGCTACGGGCTGGATCCGGACAAGGTGCTCGGCTGCCTGCTCGAGCGCGAGCAACTCGGTTCGACCGGCTTCGGGCGCCGCGTTGCCATTCCGCATGGCAAGATGGATGGGCTGGACCATTCGGTGGCGGTGGTGCTGCGGCTGGGCAAGCCGATCGAGTTCGGCTCGATCGACAATCTTCCGGTCGATCTGGTGATCGCGCTGCTCTCGCCGGTGGCCACGGGTGCGATGCACCTTCAGGCACTTGCGCATATCTCGCGGCTGACGCGTGACGAAAAGACGCTCGCCAAGATCAAGGGCGCGGATGACCCGGACGCGATCTATGCGCTGGTCACCGCCGAGCTGGATCGTGACGCTGCCTGACCGGGCGACAGGGCCTGGCGAAGAGGCGCATTTCCGCGCGCTCGAACGCCTTTATGCCGCCGCTGCGATCAATCGGCTGTTCCCGTCGCGGCTGACGATCACGGCAGCGGGCAAGGCACGGATCGATTTCGAGGTGACCCCTGAACATTTCCATGCGGCCGGTGCGGCGCATGGCACGCTCTATTTCAAGATGCTCGACGATGCCGCCTTCTATGCGTGCAATGCGCTGGTCACCGACCGATTCCTGCTCACCACGGCGTTCAACCTGCATTTCACCGCGCCGGTGCGCGCGGGGCCGGTCTATGCCGAGGGCCATTGGGTAAGCGGGCGCCGACGCGTCTGGGTGGGCGAATCCCGGCTGGTGGACAGCCATGGCGAGGAGATCGCGCGCGGCACGGGCACGTTCATGCGCTCGCACATCGCGCTGTCGGGGCTGGAAGGCTACAAGCCGCCGATCGCGGACAGCCTGTGATCGAGCCTCGGCTGGCGACTCACGTCCGCATCGAGGCGCTCAAGCGTCTCACCGCCGCAGCAGGCGGCTTTGCCACCATCATCGCCAAAGGGGACCCGGTATCGGGCGCGATCCTTATCGCGCGGACGGTTCGCGGACAGGACAATGCGCTGTTCGAACTGTTCCGCAGGTTCGACGACCAGGCGGAGTGGCAGGAGGTGTGGAGCGAGGATTCCGGCTCGCTGGCGCGCAAGGGCAGCATGGCCGAATATGTCGAGCGACGCCGTCTTCGCGATGCCGACTTGTGGATTATCGAACTGGATGTCGCCAGCCGCGCACAGTTCAACGCGATAATGGGTCAGACGAGTTGACTCATTATCGCCGCTGCTAGAGGGGCCGCTGCACCGATCAACGCGCAGGCGGCTCATATGGTTCCCCGGCTTTTCAAGGCCAGAGAAGAACAGGGCTAGCACGCAGACGGGGGGTTTCCCTTCCGGAACCGGCCGGGCTTTTCTGCCCGATCCCAGTTCCGGCCGTGGTGATCCACCGCACAGTCAAAGTTTGTAATGAGTAAGATCCTCAAGGTCGCCAGCATGGCCGCCATGACAGTCTATTCGATTGTCACCTTCTCTCTCACCGACGCGTCAGCCGCCCTTGCATCGCCGCTGATTGCCGACATGATCCAGCCGGTTCCCGCCCAGACGAGCGAAACCACCGCCTCCAGCGCTGATGAAGCCGCTGTCGTAGCCGGTGCTGCCTCGGCCGAAACCGCTCCCCAGCAGATCGACACCCAGACCGCCAAGCCGCCGCTCAAGGCCGAAAGCCTGGCGCAGCTCGTGTCGATGTCCGACATGCCCGCCGAAATCGACGAGGAAACCCGTTGTCTCGCCGGTGCCGTCTATTTCGAATCCAAGGGCGAGACCCTTAACGGCCAGCTCGCCGTCGCCAAGGTGGTGATCGCGCGCCGCGATTCGGGCCGCTTCGCCAGCAGCCTGTGCGGCGTGGTCTATCAGCCCAGCCAGTTCTCGTTCGTTCGCGGCGGCCGCATGCCCGCCATTCCCACCGCCAGCCAGGACTGGAAGGAAGCCGTCGCCATCGCGCAGATCGCGATGAAGGACAGCTGGGACAGCCCGGTCGAAGGCGCGCTGTTCTTCCACGCGCGTCATGTCTCGCCGGGCTGGCGCATGCAGCGCCTCGCCGCGGTCGACAATCACGTCTTCTATCGCTGATCGCCTGGCCTCAGGGCCAGCCACGACAGCTTGAGAGCTAGTCCTTTGGGTCGCAAAGGACTGAGGCGGGCGCTCCTCTAGCGTCCGCCTCGACCTTTTTGCGCGTAGGGAAAGCGCATGAAGAAAGGACCGGCAGCTTGGGGGCTACCGGTCCAGTCGGGTTTCTACCAAGGGTGTGGTAAAGGCTTGGCGCGTCAGCTGCCGACGGCGATGCGTTCGCCGGGCTTGAAGGTCTCGCCGGCTTCGGCGCGGGCGATCAGCGTGACCATGGCGCGCTGGCCGCTCTCTTCGGTTTCGCGGACGCAATTCTTGTAATCGCTCACTTCACGCAGCGGGCCGCGGGGCAGGCTGCCGCAGACCTGGGTGGTGGCGGCACGCAGCCGGTGCTCGAGCGTCGCTGCGCCTTCGGGCGTGGTGAGGTCGAGATCGACGAACGGCACTTCGATGCTGCGAACGACGCGGTTGCCGCTGACCTGCTCGGTCACGACCGGCTTGGCCTGGACGGCGGCGGAGAACACGATGGCCGAAGCGGCAGCAGCGGCGAGGGTGCGGGTGGCAATGGGGGCAAGGGCACGGGCGAACATGGGGGGTCCTTTCTGGGGCAAGCTCACTGAACGATGGGACCGATCCTGCGGGTAAGGGTCCCAGCAGGACCGGTCTTGTTGTTGTTTGCCGCCGATGTCCGGCCTGGGGAGCTATGGAGCATCGGCGACATCATCTGGATAGGGCAGGGCGCGCCGATGCGCGCGCCGCGCTCGACAAGGACGCAGCAGATGTCGCTCAACGACTACAGCTGTCGACGAACGACACAGCCGCATCGACCAATGTAACATATGCAAAGAAAGCGTCACCGAATCGGCAAGAAACGGTCATGCTTCCGCTACGGAAAGCTGGGGCCGTCAGCCGATAGGGAATGTCGCGAGCGCTTCCGCCAGAAGCGCCGCGCGGGGTTCCACGTGGAACCCTGTCAGATCAGTCCCGCGAGCGGGCTGGAGGGATCGGCATATTTGCGCGTGCCCATGCGTCCGGCGAGATAGGCCTCGCGGCCGGCCTCGACTGCCAGCTTCATCGCGCGCGCCATGCGGATCGGGTCCTTCGCCTCGGCGATCGCGGTGTTCATCAGCACGCCGTCACAGCCCAGCTCCATTGCGATCGCCGCATCAGAAGCCGTGCCGACCCCGGCATCGACCAGCACCGGCACCTTGGCGTTCTCGACGATCAGCCGGATGGTGACGCGGTTCTGGATGCCCAGCCCCGATCCGATCGGCGCGCCCAGCGGCATGATCGCGACCGCGCCGGCATCTTCCAGCCGCTTCGCGCCGATGGGATCGTCAGCGCAATAGACCATCGGCTTGAAACCTTCCCTGGCGAGAATCTCGGTCGCGCGCAGCGTTTCGTGCATGTCGGGATAGAGCGTCTTCGCCTCGCCCAGCACCTCGAGCTTGACCAGGTCCCAGCCGCCTGCCTCGCGCGCCAGGCGCAGCGTGCGGATTGCCTCCTCGCCGGTGAAACAGCCGGCGGTGTTGGGAAGATAGGTGATCTTCTTCGGGTCGATAAAGTCGGTGAGCATCGGCGCATTGGGGTCCGACACGTTGACCCGGCGCACCGCGACGGTGACGATCTCGGCCCCCGAAGCGGCGACCGCTGCGGCGTTCTGCGCGAAATCCTTGTACTTGCCGGTGCCGACGATCAGCCGCGAGCGAAACGTGTGACCCGCGACGGTCCAGCTGTCATCCGCCGGAGCATGATCGCCGCCGCCGACGAAATGCACGATCTCCAGCCGGTCGCCATCGTGCACGGTGACATCGCCGAGCGTCGAACGCGGCACGATCTCCAGATTGCGCTCGACCGCCACCTTGGCGGCGTCGAGCCCGAGCGAGCCGACGAGCGCAGCAATGCTCTGGCCCGCGGCAACGCGGCGCGGCTCGCCATTGATATGAATGCTGATCTGGGCGGTGTCGGTGGAGGTGCTGGTCATAGGGCGCGACTCTTGGCGCGGATCGAGGGGCAAGGGCAAGCCCCAATATTGGCAATCGGGATTGCGTTCAGTGCTGGCGCGCGGCGCGATAGTTCAGCAGATGCGCGATGCTGAGCAGCGCGACGCCGGTCAGCGTCAGCGCATATTCCCAGGAACCGCCATGCGGCACGGTCATCGCGGCGAGCATCGCGGCAATGCCCATCGAGCCGATGGCGAGCGGTGTCCAGGCACCGTGCAATCGGACGCCATGGCCCAGTGCGAGTGCGGCCATGATCGCCGCAAGCACGAAGCCGATCTCATGCACCCAGGGAGAAAGGAAGATGCCGCCCATCGAGGCGAATCCCGCCACCAGCCACAGGCCCGCCGCGCAATGCACCATGCACAGCGCAGACAGCGCAATCGCGGCCGAATCGAGCTGGCCGGACCGGGTGATACGAGACAACATGCCTCGCACATAGGTGATATGATATCATTGCGCAATCGGGCTTTAGCAACAATCTCGCCAGGACGCGATGAGCGGTGCCGAAAAACCCCTTGCAAGCAGGGCATCGCCGTCCGAAATGCGTGCATCATGACCAGCCTGTCGCACCCCCGGATCGCCACGCCGCTGTCGCCCGACCGCAGCACGCCCAATGCCATCGCCATCTGGCTCTACGGCGTCGCGCTGCTGGTCTTCTGCATGGTGGTCGTGGGCGGGATTACACGGTTGACCGAATCGGGCCTGTCGATCACCGAATGGAATGTGGTCACCGGTACCCTGCCGCCGCTGTCCGAAGCCGCCTGGGTGGCGGAGTTCGAGAAATACAAGCGCATCCCCGAATATATCGAGGTCAATGCCGGCATGTCGCTGGCCGAGTTCAAGACCATCTATTTCTGGGAATATGTCCACCGGCTGCTCGGGCGGCTCGTCGGAGTCGCCTTCGCCCTGCCCTTCGCCTGGTTCGCCATCCGCCGCGCGATTCCGCAGGGCTATGGCTGGCGGCTGTTCGCGCTGTTCGCGCTGGGCGGGCTGCAGGGTGCGATCGGATGGTGGATGGTCGCGTCGGGCCTGACCGAGCGTACCGATGTCAGCCATTTCCGGCTCGCGGTGCACCTGCTCAACGCGCTGTTCATCATGGCCGGGCTGATCTGGACCGCGCGCGACCTGCAGGTGCTCGCGCGCGATCCCGCAGCGCGGCCGGCGCGCATGACCGGGCTGGCGCTGGCGACGATCCTCATCCTCTTCGTGCAGCTGCTGCTCGGCGCCTGGGTCGCGGGGCTCAACGCGGGCTATGCCGCCAAGAGCTGGCCGCTGATGAATGGCAGCTTCGTTCCGCAAGATATCGACTGGTCGCATGGCGTGGTGCACACGCTGACGCACGACCCGTTCCTGCTGCATTTCCTGCATCGCTGGTGGGCCTTTGTCGCGGTCGCCGCACTGGTCGTGATGGCGCGTGCGGTGCGCAAGGCCGACCGGCCTGCCTCGGTCGCGATCCACAGCGCGTTCGGCGTGCAGGTGCTGCTCGGCATCGCCACGGTGATGAGCAGCGTCGATCTGCACCTCGCCGTGCTGCACCAGGCCGTGGGCGCGATTCTGGTCGGCACCGTCGCCTGGGGTGCGCACAGCCTGGGCCGTCAGGGTGCGACGCGCCCGGCATGATCGGCGATTCGCTTACCGACACCAGCGAGATCCGGCTGGTCTATTGCCCCTTTGCCGACAAGGAAGAGGCACAGACGATCGCACGCACCGTGGTGCGCGAACAGCTCGCCGCCTGCGCCAATGTGCTGGGGACGGTCCAGTCGATCTATCACTGGAACGGTGAGCTGACCGAACAGGCCGAGGTGCCGGTGCTGTTCAAGACCGCCTTGCCCCAGTCCAAGGCGCTGGTCGCCCGAATTGTGCATCTGCACAGCTATGACGAGCCGGCAGTGCTGGTGCTGCCGGTGGAATATTGCCCGCCCAGCTTTCGCGCCTGGGTGCTCGGCCAGACTCTGGCGATCGACTGAGCCGCGCCGGGCGACAGTTCCTGCGGATGGTGCGAATCGAGGCTTTTCCCAGCCTCCTCTAGGGCCGGAAACCCGATGGTATCATGATACCCTACGCCAAAAGCCCCAAAATGCTTGACGAATCGGGACCTGATCGTCATTAGCCGCGCTTCGTTCAGGCCTGCTGACCAGCGGCCTGTCGTGTCACGGAAATCTGTCAGCCGATCGCACTTCCCGATCCACCCGATCCGGAACCGCAGCGGAGGACGTTTTGGAAGGTTGAAGGCCATGAAGGCTTTGCTCAAGACCACCAAGTCGATCAAGCCGGCTGAGGTGGAAAAGAAATGGCATATTATCGATGCCGATGGACTGGTGGTCGGCCGCGTCGCGGTGATCATCGCCAACATCCTGCGCGGCAAGCACAAGCCGAGCTACACCCCGCATGTCGATTGCGGTGACCATGTCATCGTCATCAACGCAGGCAAGGTGCAGCTGACCGGCAACAAGCGCAGCGACAAGGTCTATTACAAGCACACCGGTTATATCGGTGGCATCAAGGAAGTGACCGCCGCCAAGGTGCTGGACGGCCGCTTCCCCGAGCGCGTGCTTGAAAAGGCGGTGGAGCGCATGGTTCCCCGTGGTCCGCTGGGTCGTCAGCAGATGCGCAACCTGCACCTCTTCACCGGAACCGAACATCCGCATGCCGGCCAGCAGCCCGAAGTGCTCGACGTGGCCTCGCTCAACCGCAAGAACAAGGTGGGTGCATAATGTCTGATACCGTGCAATCCCTGTCCGACATCAAGGACATCGCTGCCGACATCGAAACCACCGACGCGCCCGTCGCCAAGGTTTCGAATGCCCCGCTGCGCGAGCAGGAACTCGACAAGCAGGGCCGCGCCTATGCCACCGGTCGCCGCAAGGACGCCGTGGCCCGCGTGTGGCTGAAGCCCGGCACTGGCAAGATCATCGTCAACAAGCGCGACCAGGCCGTGTATTTCGCACGCCCGACTCTGCGTCTGGTGATCAACCAGGTGTTCGACATCACCGACCGCAAGGATCAGTATGACGTGATCTGCACCGTCAAGGGCGGCGGTCTCTCGGGCCAGGCCGGCGCGGTCAAGCACGGCATCAGCCAGGCGCTGACCAAGTACGAGCCGGCGCTCCGCAGCACCGTCAAGCAGGCAGGCTTCCTGACCCGCGACAGCCGCACCGTCGAGCGCAAGAAGTACGGCAAGGCCAAGGCGCGCAAGAGCTTCCAGTTCTCGAAGCGCTGATGCGTCTCGTCGCCGGGGTCTTCGGACTCCGTGCGATGCCGGAATGAAAAACGGGGTGATCGCCCCCCTTGGATTGGGCCTTCGGGCGTCTCCATCGGGCCAGCGATCGCCCCGATTTTCATTTCAGGCCGCCCGATCGGTGCAGCAGCGCTTGCACAGCGCGGTTGCACCCGCTAAGGGCGTCGCCTGCCCGCGAAGGAGTGTAGCTCAGCTGGTAGAGCGTCGGTCTCCAAAACCGAATGCCGGGGGTTCGAGTCCCTCCACTCCTGCCAGCGGCGATCAGTGTCTCCCCCAAGCGGGGCATCCCCTTCCATTGAATCCCCTTGCTTCTGCGGATTTGCGCGGCTATGGGGCTGTCTTTCTCCGACAGGGTGCATATATCGCGTTTCAGCCGGGCAAGGCTGGCGGCGATGTGTCTGCCAATGCGAATATGCCCGCCCATCGGAACAAGGAAAGTGAAGGCCATGGCCAGCGAAGGAAAGAAGACCAGCCCCGGCGAGTTCGTGCGACAGGTGCGCACTGAAGCCTCGAAGGTCGTCTGGCCGAGCCGCCAGGAAACGGTGACCACCTCGATCATGGTGTTCATCCTGATGACCATCCTGGCGATCTTCTTCCTGACCGTCGATTCGATCTTCGGTGCCATCGTCAAGTGGCTGCTCACGCTCGCGTAAGAGCGCCAAAACGTCTTTTGAAAGAGAACTGAATGTCGCGCTGGTACATCATTCACGCTTATTCGGGCTTCGAGAACAAGGTCCGCGACGCGATTCTCGCCGATGCCGAGCGCATGGGCCTGTCGGCGCTGGTCGAGCAGGTCGAGGTTCCGACCGAAACCGTGACCGAGGTGCGCCGCGGCAAGAAGGTGCAGACCGAGCGCAAGTTCTTCCCCGGCTATGTGCTGGCCAAGCTCAAGATGACCGACGATGTCTATCACGTCGTCAAGAACACGCCCAAGGTCACCGGTTTTCTCGGCCCCAATGGCAAGCCCCAGGCGATCAGCGATGCCGAGGCTGCGCGCATCCTGAACACCAAGGAAGAAGCCGCCAATGCGCCGCGCGCCCGCATCGATGTCGATTACGAGATCGGCGATTCGGTCAAGGTGCTCGAAGGCCCGTTCGCCAGCTTCAACGGCATTGTCGAGGAGCTCGATTTCGACAAGGCCCGTGTCAAGGTCTCGGTCTCGATCTTCGGCCGCGCCACGCCGGTCGATCTCGATTTCGAGCATGTGGAACTGGCGAAGTAAGGGAGCATCGCAGGAAAAGTGGGAACCGGTTTTCCGGTTCGCGATGCGACCCACAAGGAATTTTGTCCTCACCCCTTTCGGGGAGAGGGCGACGAGACTTGGCAGCTTGCTGCCTAGTCGCAGTGGGAGAGGGGCTCCGGCGTTCGATCTTGACGCATCCCCTCTCCAACTCCGCGTAACCGGCAAGCCGGTAACGCTCCGTATCCTCTCCCCTGAAGGAGAGAGGATACATCGTGCGGGAGACTGGCCTTAAACCAGTCGCTTGACCGCTTAATTTGAGGGCGACGGGCACCTGCCTTTCGCCTGACAGAATGAAGGAGTGCCATCATGGCAAAGAAGATTGAAGGCTATATCAAGCTGCAGGTGGCCGCTGGTGCCGCCAACCCCTCGCCGCCGATCGGCCCTGCTCTGGGTCAGCGCGGCGTCAACATCATGGAATTCTGCAAGCAGTTCAACGCTGCCACGCAGGACATGGAAAAGGGCACCCCGCTGCCGACCGTCATCACCGTGTACGGCGACCGCAGCTTCACCTTCGTGACCAAGACGCCGCCGGCGAGCTACCTGATCAAGAAGGCGGCGAACCTCAAGAGCGGTTCGAAGCTTCCGGGCAAGGAAAGCGCGGGCACCATCAAGCGTTCGCAGCTCGCGGAAATCGCGCAGGTGAAGATGGCCGACCTCAATGCCAACGACATCGAGGCAGCAACGAAGATTATCGAAGGCTCGGCAACGTCGATGGGCCTTGAAGTGGTGGAGGGCTGAGATCATGGCAAAGGTGACCAAGAAGGCAAAGGCTCTCGCCGCCAAGCTCGACGCTGAAAAGCTGTATGGTGTCGATGAAGCCATCAAGACCATCAAGGAACTGGCGAGCGCCAAGTTCGACGAGACCATCGAAGTCGCGCTGAACCTGGGCGTCGACCCGCGTCATGCCGACCAGATGGTCCGCGGTGTCGTGTCGCTGCCCTCGGGCACCGGCAAGGACGTCCGCGTCGCCGTGTTCGCGCGTGGCGACAAGGCCGAAGCGGCTCTGGCCGCCGGTGCCGAGCGTGCGGGTGCCGAAGACCTGATGGAAGAAATCCAGAACGGCAAGATCGACTATGATCGCATCATCGCCACCCCCGACATGATGGGCGTGGTCGGTCGTCTCGGCAAGCTGCTGGGTCCCAAGGGCCTGATGCCGAACCCGAAGCTGGGCACCGTCACCCCGAACGTCGCCGAAGCCGTCAAGGCGGCCAAGGGCGGCCAGGTGGAATTCCGCGTCGAAAAGGCCGGCATCATCCATTCGGGCATCGGCAAGGCCAGCTTCTCGGACGAAGCGCTGCGCGCCAATTTCGACGCGTTCGTCGATGCGATCGTCAAGGCCAAGCCCTCGGGCTCGAAGGGCAAGTATCTGCGCAAGATCTCGGTCAGCTCGTCGATGGGCCCCGGCCTGAAGGTCGACGTGTCGGAAGTGCACGCAGGCTGATCGTCACAATCTGCTGCTAAGCCATTCAGGGGCCGGAGGGGAACCTTCGGCCCCTTTTTGGTGTCTGGCTTCGACAGACATCCTGCATTGCCTGTCCCCTTCTGGCCGGAGCCCACCCCATGACCCTCGATCTGCACGTGACGCTGACCTATGACATGGCGGTGCCCACCGATATCCTGCTTCAGGTCGAGGCCGCCGCGATCCCCGAACAGCGAATCGAATCGGCGCATATCCAGGCCTCGCCATGCGATCATTTCGTCCGGGTGGCCGCGCTCGACGGCATCGGCGACCGCATCTGGCTGCGCACCAGCGGGCGGCTCAGCATCGATTATCGCGCGCGGATGACGGTGCTGCGCGATCTCGCCGATGCCGCCAGCCTGCCGCAGATGCTGCTGCACCAGCTGCCCGGCGAGACGGTGCAATATCTGTTTGATTCGCATTATTGCCCGGCGACCAAGTTCCACAGCTTCGTTGATACCGAGTTCGGCACCCTGTCTGGCGGTGCGCGGATCGCGGCGATGCGCGACTGGATCGCCGAGCATTTTACCTATCAGCCGGGAAGCTCGGACGCCACGACCACCGCGCTCGACAGCTTTGTGACGCGGCACGGGGTGTGCCGCGACTATGCGCATGTGATGATCGTGCTCGCGCGCGCCTGCTCGATCCCCGCGCGCTTCGCCAGCGTCTATGCGCCCGATGTCACCCCGCAGGATTTCCATGCGGTGGCCGAGGTCTTCCTCGCCAATCCGGACGGCGAGGGCGGCGCCTGGCATCTGGTCGACCCCACCGGCATGGCGACCGCCGCCGACATGGTGAAGATCGGCGTCGGTCGCGACGCGCTCGACGTGGCGTTTCTCACCGCCTTCGGCACCGTCGAGCTGGTCGAGCAGCAGGTCAGCGTGAAACGCGCTTGACCCTCACTCGGTCAGGTCGGGTCGCCATTCGGCCGTCAGGCGGCGGAGAGGGGCAGGGGCATGGTGTCCCGCCTCGCCCGACAGTTCCGCGACGTCGAGCAACCGCGCCAGCAGCCTTTGTCCGAACGGCCAGTCGCCGAGGTCCGAATCGGCGTTGATATGCCCAGCGCGGCCCGCATCGACATGGTCCGCGCCCCAGAAGCTGGCGAGGCGATAGGCGCGATCCGGGCTGATATACGGATCGTCGCGGCTGCTCACCAACAGGCTGGGGAAAGGCAAAACGCCGCGCGCCGAGGGGGCGAAGCTGTTGAGGCGCGGATCGGCCGGGGCACTGTCGACCTCCGGCGGCGCGACGAGCAGTGCGCCTGCCACCTTGCCGCCCGCGCGCGGCCGCTCGAGCGCTGCCCACCAGGCGACCGCATGGCAGCCGAGCGAATGCGCGACGAGCACGATCGGCCCTTCGGTCTGGCGGATCGCGAGATTCAGCCGGTTGACCCACGCATTGCGGTTGGGGGTGTGCCAGTTGCCCATGTCGACGCGGTGGCAGTTCAGCCACTGGCGTTCCCACAGGCTCTGCCAATGCGCGGGGCCGCTATTGTCGAGTCCGGGGACAAGCAGGATCGTGGGATCGGTATGCGGAGCGAATGCAGTCATGGGGCACCTTCCGTTTCGAGTCGGTCCGTCTGGGGAGCGACGAACCATGGCGTCAAAATAACTCAACTAAAATGCTAGACAAATGATCTGCGCCACACGGATGGTGGCTTGCGCCGGACCGAAAACCCGATGGCGCTTGACTCTGGGCCCCACACTGCTAATGGCCTGCGCGACCGGACGTGCCGCAAGGCGTGTCCGATCGCCGTCCGAGACAGTTGGTGCGGGGATCTGCCCCGCTTAATTCCCAGCCTAGACGGGGACATGTTTTTCGCTGTCGTGCGCTCGTCGCACCACAGACGCTGCCATTTTCGTCCCTCTGACGCACAGGCGCAGCAGGGGCTTCGGCTCGGCAAACACCCCCCACGGACAGACGTAGCAGTGCGGCCAGGACCGGCAACGGCCCTTTTCGCGCTGCACAAGCAACCGGGCGCACCGGTGGATGGCCTTGGTCGTCCATCAAGCCGATGCGCTCATGTGGAAGGAGAACGGCATGGATCGTGCTGAAAAAGAAGCCGCTGTTGCCTCGCTGAACGCAACCTTCGGTGAAGCCGGTGTGGTGGTGGTGACCCGTAATCTGGGTCTGACCGTTGCCAAGTCGACCGAGCTTCGCACGAAGATGCGCGCAGAAGGCGCCAGCTACAAAGTGACCAAGAACCGGCTGGCCAAGCTTGCCGCTCAGGGCACGCCTTATGCCTCGATCGCCGACCTGTTCACCGGCCCCGTCGCGCTTGCGACCTCGGGTGATCCGGTGGCAGCGGCCAAGGTCGCGGTCAACTTCGCCAAGGATAACGACAAGCTCGAGATCGTTGGCGGCGCGATGGGCGATGTGGTCCTCGATGCCGAAGGTGTGAAGGCGCTCGCCTCGATGCCCTCGCTCGACGAACTGCGCGCCAAGATCATTGGTCTCGTCAATGCCCCGGCCACCAAGGTGGTTCAGGTCATTCAGGCTCCCGCCGGGCAGCTCGCCCGCGTGTTCGGCGCCTATGCGGCCAAGGAAGACGCATAAGTTTTGGTACCCCCTGCCGCACGCCCGGACTGGCGGCGGCAAGCAACATGTTTAGAATTGGAGACTTAAAATGGCAGATATCGCAAACCTGGTCGAAGAACTCTCGAAGCTGACCGTTCTGGAAGCCGCTGAACTCTCGAAGGCTCTGGAAGAAGCATGGGGCGTTTCGGCCGCTGCTGCTGTGGCTGTTGCTGCACCCGCCGCTGGCGGCGCTGCTCCGGCTGCTGAAGAGCAGACCGAATTCGACGTCATCCTGACCGGCGACGGCGGCAAGAAGATCCAGGTCATCAAGGAAGTCCGCGCGATCACCAACCTGGGCCTGACCGAAGCCAAGACCCTGGTCGAAAGCGCTCCCAAGGCGATCAAGGAAGGCGTCAGCAAGGCTGAAGCCGAAGACATCAAGGCGAAGATCGAAGCAGCCGGCGGCACCGTCGAGCTCAAGTAATCTTCTGCGCCCAAGCCTTCGGGCCTGGGGATGAAGAAAAGGGCGGCCTGCTTTCGCGCAGGTCGCCCTTTTTCGTTTTCAGGCAGCGGGTTGTTTCACGTGAAGCCGCCCACCCCTTCCCTAACGCCCCTCGAACGCGCATATGTCTGCGATGACCCAGACAGACCCCCGCTCGTTCCTCTACCGCGCCGATGCGCTCGACCCCGATACCGCGCAGGCGATCACCCGCGATGCGCTGAAAGCCTGCGACGATGGCGAGCTCTATCTGCAATATTCGGCGAGCGAGAGCTTCGTCTTCGACGACGGGCGGCTGAAGACCGCCGACTATTCGACCGATTCTGGCTTCGGCCTGCGCGGTGTTTCGGGCGAGATGACCGGCTTTGCCCATGCCAATGATGTCAGCGCCTCCGGAATCCGCCGCGCCGCCGAGACGCTCAAGCTGCTCGACCCGGCCAAGGGCGAGGCCGCCCCGCCGCCGCGCCGGAACAACCGGCATCTGTACACCGATGGCAATCCGCTCGAATCCATCCCCTTCGAGGCCAAGATCGCTTTGCTCGAGAAGATCGACGCCGCCGCGCGCGCGCGCGATCCGCGCGTCGCGCAGGTGACCGCAAGCCTCGTCGGCAGCTGGTCGGTGGTGGAGGTGGTGCGCGCCGATGGCTTTGTCGCCACCGATGTGCGGCCCTTGGTGCGGCTCAACGTCTCGATCGTAGCATCGAGCGGCGACCGGCGCGAGGTCGGCAGCTTCGGCATGGGCGGGCGCTATCTGTACGACAGCATGTTCGAGGACGCGGTCTGGAACCGCGCGATCGACGAGGCGCTGGCCCAGGCGCTGACCAATCTGGAAAGCGTCGCCGCGCCTGCGGGCGAGATGACCGTGCTGCTCGGTCCCGGCTGGCCTGGCATCATCCTGCACGAGGCGATCGGGCACGGGCTGGAAGGCGATTTCAACCGCAAGGGCACCAGCGCCTTTTCGGGCCGCATCGGCCAACGCGTCGCCGCCGAGGGCGTGACGGTGGTCGACGATGGCTCGATCCAGGACCGGCGCGGCTCGCTCTCCATCGACGATGAAGGCACGCCCACGCAGGAAAATGTGCTGATCGAGAACGGCATATTGCGCGGCTATATGCAGGACCGGCTGAACGCCCGGCTGATGGGTGTCGCCCCGACCGGCAACGGCCGCCGCCAGTCCTATGCCCATGCCCCGATGCCGCGCATGACCAACACCTTCATGCGCGCCGGCAACGACGACCCCGCCGAGCTGCTGAGCCGAGTGAAAAACGGCATCTATGCCAGAAGCTTCGGCGGCGGCCAGGTCGACATCGTCTCGGGCAAGTTCGTCTTCACCTGCACCGAGGCGTACCGCGTCGAAAACGGAAAGCTGGGTGCCCCGATCAAGGGCGCGACGCTGATCGGCGACGGCCCGACGGTGCTCACCAAGGTCACCGGCATCGGCAACGACTTCGCCCTCGATGAAGGCGTCGGCGTCTGCGGCAAGGGGGGGCAGGGCGTGCCCGCAGGCGTGGGCCAGCCCAGCTTGCTGGTCAGCGGGCTAACGGTGGGTGGGACGGGGGGCTAATCCGCTTCGCCACCCCCGTCGAGATCGTCGGGGGAATAGCTATAGCCGATAATGTCGCCCGGCTCGCATTCGAGATAGCAGCAGATCGCGGCGAGCGTCGAAAAGCGCAGGCCTTTGACCTTGCCCGACTTGAGCAGCGACAGGTTGGATTCGGTGATCCCGATCGCTTCGGCGAGCTGCTTGGAGCGCACCTTGCGCTGCGCGAGCATGACATTCAGGTTGACGACGATCGGCATCAGACGAACCCGTCGAGCTCGTGCTGCTTGCGCAGCGCGGTCTCGATCGCCCAGGTGACCGAATAGGCCGCGAGCGCCAGCAGCAATGGTGTCGCGAGATAGGCAAGGTTGACCACGATCTGGAACACGGGCCCTGTCGGCGTACCGGGCGACAGGAAGGATTCGAGCAGCGTTTCGTGCACCGGGCTGGCCAGGGCCCAGACCACCGCTGCCCCCGATGCGCGTTTGAGCCATCGCAGCGCCTCGACCAGCGCGGCGTCTGTCGGCCTGCCGAGGCGGCGCAGGGCCAGCCCCACGCACGCAAGCAGCAGCGCATAAGGCACGCTGACGACCGCCTCGATGGCGGCGAGACCCAGCCGCACTTCGGATCGATCGACATAGGCCGCGAAGACGGCGCGTGTTTCGGCTGTGGCCTCGACCTGCAGGCGGATTTCCTGGCTGAGCAGGCTGGCGGGTTTGGACACCCACAGGCACCCCTCGCCACCGCAATAGGGCGACGCTCCGGGGGTCAATCCGGCAAAGACGATCACGGGAAGCATCACAAGCGCTGCGACCAGGAACAGCGCCCCGATCAGCCGAAACCGGCGCGCCTGGTCTGGCGTCAGCCAATATCTGTCGGACATGATATTCTTTCTGTTTGACAGCAATTTTTTGCCATTATACATGAAAGACGCGGCGCAACGACAGCCGTTTTGTCTTGAGGTTTTCCATGATGCGGATGCAATGGACCGCGCTTTTCGCGGCGCTGACGCTTGCCTGCCATGCCGCCCCCGCCAAGGCCCGCGATGGCAGCGAGCTCGAACAGGTGGGTCCCGAACTGGCGGTCGGCATGTTTCGGCACGGTGCGAACTTTCACCCACTTGGCAGCGCGCTCAGTTTCGATCTGCCGCCACTACCGCTGGGCCAGGTCTATGACGGGATGGAGGAAGACGGCACCGCCGACGTGCAGGTGCTCTATCGTACCGCTCCTTTGAAATTCGCGCTCAAGCCGCGTCTCACCGCCAAGCTGCAGATCAGCCTCGACAAGCGCACCAGCTTTGCTAGCGTCGGCGCGGAATGGCGGCAGCACATCCTCGGTGGGCGTGTTTACGGCCAGGTCGGCATCGGGGTGAGCGTGCACGACGGCTATCGCTTCACCCCCAATCCGTTCGTACCCGGCCTGCCGCTTGCCGAGGCGCGGCGGCGCTTTGCCATCTACCAGACGCGCACGGCGTTCGGATCGCGCGTGCTGTTCAACCCCAATGCCTCGATTGGCATCCGTCTGAGCCGCAAATGGGCGGCGGAACTGGCCTGGGAACATCAGAGCCATGCCCAGCTGTTTTCCGACCAGAATCCCGGGATCGACCATGTCGGACTGCGCCTAGTGCATAGCTTCTAGATGGCGTCAGCGGAGAGCCCGGATGGGTCGGCGGCAGCAGTGACAAGCTGTCATCCAGCCTTTCTCGGCCTCCCGCCCTTCCTCCCATTTTCGCGCGACGCCCGCGCCTTCGCGCTTGACCTCGCCTGCCCCGCCCGCGCTGCCATCCATCGTGCGGTGCCGAACACGCCGTTCATCAGGCCGGGCACAGTATAGTCGACGTCCAGCGTCTCCCAGTGCAGCCCGAAGCCTGCGCCCTGCACCTCGACGTCGGCAAGCTGCTCGGGCGTGGCGTCCTGCAGGAATTCGACCAGCGCAGGCGGGAAGGCAAAGGTTGCGCCGCTCGCCAGATCGACGATGATGCGGTCCGTTTCGGCGTCATAGCGCGCCGCGACTGCGCGCGGTTCGGCGATCAGCTTCGCCTTGCCGCGCTCCTTGGCAGCGGGGGCCTGCGCATCGGACCAGTGGGTATCAGCGGTCACGTCATTCACTCCCGTGTATCTGTTGCCAGCGCTGATGGAAATCGGCGCTGCGGCGTTCGATGATGTCCATCGCGCGCCTGCGGTCATTGGTCTTCATGGCGATGCTATGGTCCATTACTGGCCGCCCTTCAGGGCCGAACAGGAAGACCTTCATCTCGCCGTCCTGACCGATCACATGGACATGCGGCGGATCGTGGTCGTCGACATAGATCACGAAACGCATTCCGGCTTCTCGATGGACGACGACCATGGACGATATGGATAACCCAACAAGCTGGGTTTTTCAATATAGCCAACCCCCTTCCCCGCCGCAGAACCTTGCGCTAAGGGCTTGGCCGACTTATCGGTTGATGCATCGGCCCGCCGGTTCCGCGCACAAAAAAATGGTCGCGCGCGTCCCCATCCGGCCTGTCGGTGACGAACCGCCTGAGATCGGGCACCGCTCCGGTGCCGTGGGACATATAACTGGAAGGGACTCCACATGACCGCTGTTGGACAGGACACGCTCGGCACCCGGGCGACGATGGAAGTGGGCGGACGCACCATCGCCTATTATTCGCTGGCCAAGGCGGCGGAAAAGCTGGGCGATATCTCGCGCCTGCCGTTCAGCATGAAGGTGCTGCTCGAGAACATGCTGCGCTTCGAGGACGGCGGCTTCACCGTCTCGACTGCCGATGCTCAAGCCATCGTCGACTGGCAGAAGAACCCCTCGTCCGACGCGGAAATCCAGTATCGCCCCGCGCGCGTGCTGCTGCAGGATTTCACCGGCGTGCCCTGCGTCGTCGACCTCGCCGCGATGCGCGATGCCATCGCCAAGCTCGGCGGCGATACCAGCAAGATCAACCCGCTGGTGCCCGTGCACCTGGTCATCGACCATTCGGTGATGGTCGACGAATTCGGCCATCCCAAGGCGTTCGAGCAGAATGTGGAGATCGAATATTATCGTAATGGCGAGCGCTATGACTTCCTGAAATGGGGATCGAAGAGCCTCGACAATTTCAAGGCGGTCCCTCCCGGCACCGGCATCTGCCACCAGGTGAACCTGGAGAATATCGCGCAGGCCGTCTGGACCAGCACCGATGAGAGCGGCGCGATCGTCGCCTATCCCGATACCTGTGTCGGCACCGACAGCCACACCACGATGATCAACGGCCTGGGCGTGCTCGGCTGGGGCGTCGGCGGGATCGAGGCGGAAGCCGCGATGCTCGGCCAGCCGGTCTCGATGCTGATCCCCGAGGTCGTCGGCTTCAAGCTGACCGGACAGCTGCGCGAAGGCGTCACCGCGACCGACCTCGTGCTCACCTGCACCAACATGCTGCGCAAGCATGGCGTGGTCGGCCGCTTCGTCGAATATTACGGCCCGGGCCTCGCCTCGCTGAGCCTTGCCGACCGCGCGACGCTGGCCAACATGGCGCCCGAATATGGCGCGACCTGCGGCTTTTTCGGCATCGACGACAAGACCATCGATTACATGCGCCTCACCGGGCGCGACGAGGAGCTGCTGGCGCTGGTCGAGGCCTATGCCAAGGAGCAGGGCTTCTGGATCGAACCCGATGCAGTGGACCCGGTGTTCACCAGCACGCTCGAGCTCGACATGTCGACCGTCGTCCCCTCGCTCGCCGGCCCCAAGCGTCCGCAGGACCGCGTCGACCTCACGCAAGTCGACGATGTCTTCGCCAAGGACATGGCCGAGACCTACAAGAAGGCCAACGAGCGCGTCGCGGTCGAAGGCAAGGATTTCGACATCGGCGATGGCGACGTGATGATCGCCGCGATCACCAGCTGCACCAACACCTCGAACCCCGGCGTGCTCGTCGCGGCGGGTCTCGTCGCCAAGAAGGCCGATGAGCTGGGCCTCAAGCCCAAGCCCTGGGTCAAGACCTCGCTCGCACCGGGATCGCAGGTGGTCACCGACTATCTCGTCAAGGCCGGGCTGCAGCAGCATCTCGACAATGTCGGCTTCAACCTGGTCGGCTATGGCTGCACCACCTGTATCGGCAATTCGGGTCCGCTCGCCGAGCCGATCAGCAAGGCGATCAACGACAATGGCCTGGTCGCCGCTGCCGTCATCTCGGGCAACCGCAATTTCGAGGGCCGCGTCTCGCCCGACGTGCGCGCGAACTTCCTGGCCAGCCCGCCGCTGGTCGTCGCCTATGCGCTCAAGGGCACGGTGATCGAGGATTTCACCACCACCCCGATCGGCACCGGCAAGGACGGCCAGAATGTGTTCCTCAAGGACATCTGGCCGACCAATCTCGAAGTCGCCGACACCATGGCATCGTGCATGGACCGCTCGATGTTCCAGGCGCGCTATGCCAATGTCTACAAGGGTGACGAGCACTGGCAGGCGATCAATGTCGAAGGATCGGAAACCTATAGCTGGCGCGCCGGTTCAACCTATGTCGCCAACCCCCCCTATTTCGAGGGCATGAGCATGACGCCCGCGCCGGTGGGCGACATCATCGAGGCCAAGCCGCTCGCGATCCTGGGCGATTCGATCACCACCGACCACATCTCGCCCGCCGGATCGATCAAGGCGGATTCGCCTGCGGGCAAGTGGCTGATGGAGCATCAGGTCGCCAAGGCCGATTTCAACAGCTATGGCGCGCGTCGCGGCCATCACGAGGTGATGATGCGCGGCACCTTCGCCAATATCCGCATCAAGAACGAGATGGTCCCGGGGATCGAAGGCGGCATGAGCCGCTATGGCCAGGAAGTGATGCCGATCTATGACGCCGCGATGCGCCACAAGGCCGATGGCACGCCGCTGGTCGTGATCGCGGGCAAGGAATATGGCACCGGATCGTCGCGCGACTGGGCGGCCAAGGGCACCAACCTCTTGGGCGTCAAGGCGGTGATCGTCGAGAGTTTCGAGCGTATCCACCGTTCGAACCTCGTCGGCATGGGCGTGCTGCCGCTGCAGTTCCAGAACGGCGATACCCGCCAGTCGCTGGGCCTGACCGGTGACGATACGTTCACGATCCGGGGCATTGCCGATCTCAAGCCGCGCCAGCAGGTGACGGTCGAAGTGACCCGCGCCGATGGCTCGACCTTCAGCTTCGAGGCTTTGTGCCGCATCGATACCGCCAACGAGATCGAGTATTTCATGAACGGCGGCATCCTCCACTACGTGCTGCGCAAGCTCGCGGCATGATCCGGTTCGTGTCCAGGGCCATGGTTGCGCTCGCCAGCGCGGCGATGGCCCTTGGCGCGGCCCCGATGGCGGGCGCCCAGGCGCCCGCCCGTCAGGCGAGGCTGGCTACCGATCCGCAAGAGGCCGGTCTCACCTGTTTCTATGCGGCGGTGGTGACCGGCGGCGGCAAGACCGAGGCTGTGGCCGAGGCAAGCTGGTTCCTGTTCGACCTGACCCGCCAGCAGACGGAAGGCGCGCCCGAGACGTTCGCCGAAAAGCTCGAGGCGACGGCGAGCCTGCCCCCGCCCAATCTCGATACGCTCGCCGCCGATGCGCAGACGCTGCTGCCGCAATGCGCCAGCCGCTATCCGCTGATCAGCTCGAAGCGCGTCGTCACCCTGCCCTCAGACCCGTTCACGCGCGAGATGCAGTGCTTTGCGCTGACCAGCTATCTCGCCGGCATGGCCGAAAGCGAGCTCGAGGATTCGGGCGAAAGCCCGTTCGGCAAGCGCGTCGGTGCGCTGGCAGACAGGCTCGCGGCGCAACTGACCGAAGAGCGCGCCAAGGCCGCCGGCATTGCGGATGAAGCGGGGATGATCCGCCAGTTCTCGCTGGCGCTGCGCGATGTCAGCCCGCTCGGCAACCCGATGAAGGTGCTCGAAGCCTGCGAGGCGATGAAGTGACCGGCGCGGCTCGCTCTGCCCGCCAGCAGAGGAGCCGCTGATGCCGCGTCTGCGCCAGGTCCCGCGCGACGAGGCGGACGATTATGTGCGCAAGCTTTATACCGCTTTGTTCGGGGATCGCGATCCCGTAGATCAGCCCGGCACCGCCACGGGCACGCCGGGCAACTGGTGGACCGTCTTCGCGCTCGTCCCCGATGCCTTCCGCCACACCACCGAGGGCTTCGGTTTCTACCGCTCCGACAAGCGCAAACTCGATCCTGTCCTGCGCGAACTCGGTCAGACGCGCGCGGGCTATGCGGTGGGATCGCGCTTCGTCTATTCGCAGCACATGAAGGCGGCGCGCTTTGCCGGGCTCAGCGAGGAGCAAGTCCAGGCGATCGCGCACTGGCAGGTCGCCGATTGCTTCACACCCGTGCAACGCGCGGTCCTGGCCTATGCCGACGCACTGGTGCTGCAGCATGGCCGCGTGCCCGATGGCGTGTTCGCCGCCTTGAAGGCGGAGCTCTCCGACGAGGAAATTCTGGAGCTCACCTATGTCACCGCGACCTATATCATGCATGCCGTGATGAGCCGCGCGCTGCGACTGGAATATGACGATATGGACGATCCGGTGACCGAGGTTGCCGCGCCCGAAGGCGCGACCGCCGATGTCATGGGCATGGTCGACCGGCGGAAACGGGACTGACATGAGCTATCACCACCTCGCCATGGCGGCGCGCGACATGGCCGCGATCCACGATTTCTACGAACGCATCACCGGGTTCGAGCTGGTCAAGGTGGAGATCGCGCCGATGATGGGCGGCGGCTGGGGCAAGCATTTCTTCTATCGGATGGATGGCGATGACAGCAGCTTCATCGCGTTCTGGGAGCTGAACGAGGTGCCGGGTGCCGACGCCCATGAGTTCAACCTCAACAAGGCCGCGCACATGCCGCCGGGCACCAACCATTTCGCCTTTGCGGTGCACAGCGCCGAAGAGCTCGACGCGCGGCGCGACCAGTGGAATGCGGCCGGGCTCGACGTGCTCGAGATCGATCACAACTGGTGCCGCTCGATTTATACCCGCGACCCCAATGGCAATATGGTCGAATTCTGCCTGACCACGGGCAGCTTTACCGAGGCGGATCGGGCGCGGGCGCTCGCGGCGCTGGGCGAACGCGAGATGAACCCGTCGCCGCCGCCCGCATCGATGCGGCAATGGCTGGCCAAGGACCGGGCGCAGGCGGAAACCCAAAGCGCCTGAAGCTGCCCGCGCGCGCTTGACTTTCCACAGCCCGCCCCTTATGCGCCCAGCTTTCGCGGGGACGGCTTGGCCGGTTTCTGCAGCGAATCATTTGAACCCGTAATTTTCAGGAGTGCCGCATGAAGCGCACATTTCAGCCCAGCAATCTCGTGCGCGCGCGTCGCCATGGTTTCCGTTCGCGCATGGCGACCCCGGGTGGCCGCGCCGTGCTGCGTGCACGCCGTGCCCGTGGCCGCAAGCGCCTGAGCGCCTGATCGGGCCGCCGCCCGTGATTGCGGGCGCGCACGACAGCACCAAATTCGACAGCACGGGCGCTCCGGAAGGCTCCGGGGCGCCCGTTGTCATGCGGCAGCGGTCCGATTTTCTCGCCGCCAATGGCGGCCTGCGTGTCGGCACGCCGGGATTCGTGCTGCTGGTCAAGCCGCGCGCGGACCAGAGCCGACAGGCGCGGATCGGCTATACCGTCACCAAGAAGACCGGCAATGCGGTAGTGCGCAACCGGATCAAGCGGCGCTTCCGCGAACTGGCGCGCACGCTGCTGCCCGAACACGGGATCGCGGGCGCAGACCATGTGCTGATCGGGCGCAACGAGGCGCTGACCCGCGATTTTGCCGCGATGAAGGCCGATCTCGAGCGCGCTCTCGCCCGGGTGCGCGAAGGCAAGGCGAGCTCGGACCGCCGTCCGCCGCGTGCCAAGCCGCGCAGGCGCTGATGCTGCGCCGGTCGTCTGGCCTTGCATGTCCGTCTAACGCCGCTGGCATGTTCGGCGCGCTTCGGGTGAGGGCAGGGGGCATGGAGCCACAATGCGCCAGATCCTGATCCTGATCGCCCGCGCCTGGCAGCTCGGTCCCTCGCGCGTGCTGCCGCCCAGCTGCCGTTACAGCCCCAGTTGCTCGCAATATGCCATCGAGGCGCTGACGAAATACGGTGCGATTAAGGGTGGCTGGCTGGCGATGAAGCGGCTATTGCGCTGTCATCCTTGGGGCGGGCACGGCCATGATCCGGTGCCCTGACAGCATCGCGCCCCCTTATGAATTGCCGGAAGAAGGTTTGAAGCGTGGAGAATCAGCGTAACGTCATCCTGGCCATCGCTATGATGGCTCTGGTACTGTTCGGATGGCCCTATGCGCTGGAGTTCTTCTATCCCGCGCGCCCGGCGACGATCGAGGATGCGGTCGAAGCGCCGCGTCCCGGCCTCAAGAACAGCAATGCCGTGCCCGATACCGGCACCGCGCCCAAGGTGATCCGCGAGCGCAAGGCGGTGATCGCCGGAAGCGCGCGCATTCCCATCGACGCGCCGCGCGTCGCCGGATCGATCAACCTCACCGGCGCGCGGCTCGACGATCTGGTGCTCAAGGATTATCGCGAGAAGCTCGACAAGGATTCGGACCGCGTCCACCTGTTCTCGCCGGCGGGTACCGAAGACCAGTATTTCGCGCAGTTCGGCTGGATCGGCGAGGGTGTCGTCACCCCGACCAGCCAGACCGTCTGGACGGCCAACGGCACCAAGCTGACGCAGAAGACGCCGGTGACGCTGAGCTGGACCAACCCTGCGGGCCAGCGCTTCGAGATCACCTATGCCATCGACGCCAATTACCTGATTACCGTCACCCAGCGCTTCATCAACAGCGGAACCACGCCTGCGATCGTGCGCCCGCTGGGGCTGATCAACCGCACCAGCGCCAATGCCGATCCCAGCACCTGGACGGTGCGCAACGGGCCGCTCGGCGTGTTCGACGATGTCGCCGATTTCGACGTGCATTATGACGATCTCGACGAGAACCCGAAAAAGCTGGTCGAATATGACGGCAATATCGATTGGCTCGGCTTTACCGACCATTACTGGCTCTCGGCGCTGATCCCCGCACCCGATACCAAGGGCAAGATGGCGGGCAATTTCCGTGCATTGGGCGGCAAGCTCTACCAGTCCGAGCTGCTGTTCGACACGACCGTGGTCGCGCCGGGCAAGCAGATTCAGACCAGGTCGATGCTGTTTGCCGGGGCGAAGGAAACCGAGCTGCTCGACGATTATGTCGATGCCAAGGGGATCAAGCTGCTCGACCGCGCGGTCGACTGGGGCTGGTTCATCTGGTTCGAAAAGCCGATCTTCAAGCTGCTCAACTGGCTGTTCGAACAGGTCGGCAATTTCGGCGTGGCGATCATCCTTTTGACCATCATCATCCGCGGCCTGATGTTCCCGATCGCGCAAAAGCAATTCGCCTCGATGGCGGCGATGCGCGCGGTGCAGCCCAAGATGAAGGCGCTGCAGGAACGCTACAAGGACGACAAGCAGAAGCTGCAAACCGAGATGATGGAGCTGTACCGCAAGGAAAAGGTCAATCCGCTCGCCGGATGTCTGCCCATGTTCCTGCAGATCCCGGTCTTCTTTGCGCTGTACAAGGTGCTGCTGCTGGCGATCGAGATGCGCCACCAGCCGTTCGCGCTGTGGATCAAGGACCTGTCCGCGCCCGATCCGCTCACCCCGGTCAACCTGTTCGGGCTGCTGCCCTTCGATCCGCCGAGCATGATCGCCATCGGCGTGCTCCCGATCATCCTGGGTGTTACCATGTGGCTGCAGTTCAAGCTCAATCCCGCGCCGATGGACCCGGTCCAGCAGCAGGTCTTTGGAATCATGCCCTGGGTCCTGATGTTCGTGATGGCACCGTTCGCGGCAGGGCTTCAGCTCTACTGGGCGATGTCGAACGTGCTCACCATCGCGCAGCAGAAATGGCTGTACAGTCGCCATCCGCAATTGAAGGAGCTGGCGGCCAAGGAAGCGGCAGAGAAGGCGGCGAAGGCCGACGGCAAGGGCAAGGCGTGACCGACGAAGCCCAACCCATCATCCACCCGCTGCTTCAGGAAGCGAACCGGCTGTTCTCGGGATCTGTCACCTTCCTCAAGTCCGCGCCCTCGCTCGAATTCCTGCCGCCGCCCACCGTGCCGGAAATCGCGTTTGCCGGCCGGTCGAATGTCGGCAAGTCCTCGCTGCTTAACGCGCTGGTGGGCCGGCGCGCGATCGCGCGCACCTCGGTGACGCCGGGGCGCACGCAGGAATTGAACTTCTTCGATATCGGCGATCCGCCGCGCTTTCGCGTGGTCGACATGCCCGGCTATGGCTTTGCCAAGGCGCCCAAGGATGTCGTCAAGAAATGGCGCTTCCTGATCAACGACTATTTGCGCGGCCGCGCGGCGCTCAAGCGCACTTTGGTGCTGATCGACAGCCGTCATGGCGTGAAGCCGGTCGATCTCGATGTCATGAAGATGCTCGACGAGGCGGCGGTGAGCTATCGCCTCGTGCTGACCAAGGCGGACAAGATCAAGGCAAGCGAACTCGAGCGCATCGCCGATCTCACCCGTGCCGAGGCGCGCAAGCATCCCGCGGCCTTTCCCGATGTCATCATCACCTCGTCCGAAAAGCGCATGGGGATTGACGATCTGCGCGGCTTTGTGATGGACAGCATCAGCGAGTAACCTTCTCGCAGACCATCTCCGTTTCGTGGCCCTTGCCGGGAAACAGGTCAGACATACAGCCGATCGATTGGGGCAGATATGAAGCTGTACATTGGCAACAAGAACTATTCGAGCTGGTCGCTGCGCGGCTGGCTGGCGTGCAAGCAATCGGGGCTGCCGTTCGAGGAAGTGGTCGTGCCGCTTTACGACGAGGCCTGGCCCGAGCGGCGGCAGGCGCCCGAATTCCAGCCCTCTGCCGGCAAGGTGCCGGTGCTGTGGGACGGCGAGGCGGTGGTGTGGGATTCGCTCGCCATTATCGACTGGCTGGCAGACAGGACGCATCGCGACCGCTTCTGGCCGAAGGACCCGGTCGCCGCCGCGCTCGCCCGGTCGATGGCGGCGGAAATGCACGCCGGCTTCCTGCCGCTACGCCGCGAATGCGGCATGAACATGCGCCGGACCTACGACGATTTCAGCGTCAGCCCCGAAGTGCATCAGGACGTGATGCGCATATTGTCGCTCTGGGCCGAGGCGCGCGCGCGGTTCGGGCGCGGCGGGCCGTTCCTGTTCGGCAGCTTCAGCGCGGCGGACATCATGTTCGCGCCGGTCATCACCCGCTTCCAGACTTATGCGATAACGCTTCCCGGCTTTGCCCAGGCCTATAGCGAGGCCATTTTGGGCCATGAATGGATGGTCGATTGGGCCGAGGCCGCGAAGGCCGAGCCTTGGGTGATCGAGCGGTTCGAGCGCTGAGTTTTCAGCCGCCGCCGCGCAGGATCGCCGCCAGCCCCGCCTCGTAATCGGGATAGGCGAGCTGCCACCGCAGCAGCCGCTTGGCCTTGCCATTGGCCACGCGCCGGTTCTCGGCATAGAAGCCCAAAGCCATCGGCGAGAGGTTCGCCTGCTCGAGCGATTGCAGCGCCGGCAGCGGCGCGCCCAGCAACCGGCACGCGGCCTCGATCACCCGGTTCTGCGAGCAGGGCAGGTCGTCGCCCAGATTGTACACGCCCGCAGGCCCGCCAAACGAGGCGATGACGCCGCCTGCAATATCCTCGACATGCACCCGGCTGAACACCTGGCCCGGCATGGCGATACGCTTTGCGCTGCCATCGCGCACCCGGTCGAGCGCGCTGCGGCCCGGGCCATAGATGCCGGGCAGGCGGAGCACGCGGACGCGCGTATTAAGCGCCTGCCAGACCAGGTCCGCCTCGGTGCGCGCATTGCGCCGTCCGGTGCCGACGACGGACGTTTCATCCACCCACGCCCCGCCCGCATCGCCATAGACGCCGGTCGAGGACAGGTAACCGATCCACTGCGCGGGCGCGGCGCGCAGGATGTCGGCATAATGGGTGAGCACCGGATCGAGCCCGGTCGCGCGGTCGGGAGGCACGCTGGAAAGCACGTGCGTGGCTTCGGCGAGGGCGGCTTGCACCGAGGCAGAATCGGCAAAATCCACGTCGCCCGCGCGCCCGGTCCCGCGCACCTGCCAGCCCTGAGCGCGCAGCTTTGCCGCAAGGTGCGAGGCCGAATAACCCATGCCGAAGATGAAGAGATGGCTCATGCGGGCGAACCTAATCAACTCCCGTCCACAGGCAACCGTTCTCCGGCGAAAGCCGGAGTCCAGTGGCGAGATAGTGTTGTATCCGCTCTGGATTCCGGCGTTCGCCGGAAAACGGCGTGACGCGGCCGGACACGCGCACTAGTCTCTCGCCCCATGGCCGATATCCAGACCGCAACCGCCAGCCCGGCGCTCCACGAACCTCCGGTGATCTACCGCGCCGATTATCAGCCGCCCGACTGGCGCGTCGAGACGGTGGCGCTGGAATTCGATCTCGATCTCTCGGCGACCGAGGTCCACGCGACGCTCGTCCTCGTGCGAAACGGCGATCATGACCGCCCCGTTCGGTTCGATTGCGACGGCGCGCTGCCGCGATCCCTCGCCGTCGATGGCCAGTCGGTGAACTGGCGGACCGAGGGCAGCGCCATCGCCTTCGACTTGGCAAGCGAACGCGCCACCGTGACGCTCACCACGCGCATCGCGCCCGATACCAACACCCAGCTGATGGGCCTGTTCGCCTCGAACGGCATGCTGTGCACCCAGTGCGAGGCCGAAGGCTTCCGCCGGGTCATCCCGTTCATCGACCGGCCCGACAACATGGCGGTCTACGAGGTGCTGCTGCGCGCGGACAAGCAACGCTTCCCCGTCCTGCTCTCCAACGGCGCGCTGGTCGAATCGGGCGATCTGGACGGTGGGCGGCACTTTGCCCGCTGGCGCGATCCGCATCCCAAGCCGAGCTATCTGTTCGCTTTGGTCGCGGGCGATCTGGTGGCGACGCGCGACCATTTTGTCACGAAGAGCGGCAAGGATTTCGATCTCGCCATCTTCGTGCGCGCAGGCGACGAGGGGCGCACCGCGCACGCGATGCAGGCGCTGAAAGCCTCGATGGCCTGGGACGAGCGCGTCTACGGCCTCGAATATGACCTGCCGGTGTTCAACATCGTCGCGGTCAGCGATTTCAACATGGGGGCAATGGAGAACAAGGGCCTCAACATCTTCAATTCGCGTTACATTCTCGCCGATCCCGACACCGCGACCGATTACGACTATGACGCGATCGAGGGCGTGGTCGCGCACGAATATTTCCACAACTGGTCGGGCAATCGCGTGACCTGTCGCGACTGGTTCCAGCTGAGCCTGAAAGAGGGCTTCACCGTCTATCGCGACCAGTGCTTTTCCGCCGATATGGGTTCAGAAGCGGTCAAGCGGATCGAGGACGTGCGGATGCTGCGCGCGAGCCAGTTCCCCGAGGATGCTGGGCCGCTGGCGCACCCGATCCGCCCCGACAGCTATATGGAGATCAGCAACTTCTACACCTCCACCGTCTACAACAAGGGCGCCGAGGTGATCCGCATGATGGCGACCATGGCGGGACCCGAGCGCTTCCGCGCGGGCTGCGACCTCTATTTTACGCGGCATGACGGCGAGGCGGTGACCTGCGAGGACTTCGTCCGGGCGATGGAGGAGGGCGCCGGGCTCGACTTGAGCCAGTTCCGCCGCTGGTACGAACAAGCGGGCACGCCGCAGGTTCAGGCGCGGCTCGAGCATGATGCGGCGACCGGCACCGCGACGCTGCACCTCCGCCAGAATTTCGCCTCCACGCCCGGCCAGCCAGTCAAGCCGCTGATGCCGATCCCGCTGCGCACCGCGCTGATCGACCGCGACATGAAGGCGCATCGCGGCGAGATGCTGGTGATGCTGACCGAGGCCGAGCAGGCGCTGTCGTTCGAAGGCTATGCCCGCGCGCCGGTGCTGTCGATCAACCGCGGCTTTTCCGCGCCGGTGAATCTCGATGTCGCGCGCGCAAGCGGCGACCTGCCGTTTCTGGTGCGCCACGATGACGATCCGTTCGCGCGCTACGAGGCACTGCAGCAGCTCGTCATCGACCGGCTGATCGCCGACATTGCCGCCCTGGACGGCCCCGGCGGCGCGCAGGGCCAGGCGGTGTCGCTCGACGAGATCATCGCGGTGTTCGGCGATCTGGTCAGCGACCAGCGGCTCGACGATTCGATGCGCGCCGAGATCCTCAGCCTGCCGACCGAGGCGTTCCTCGGCGAACAGATGCTGGTGGTGCGGCCCGAGGCGATCCATGCGGCGCGCAAGAGCCTGCGCAAGGCGATCGGAGCGCGGCTGCTGAACCAATGGCGGATCGTGCACGAGCGCGCGAGTGCGGTGCCCTATTCGCTGAGCCGCGAGGCGAGGGGGGCACGCAAGATCAAGTCGCTGGCGCTCGGTTACATCGCTTCGTCAGAAGCCGGCGACGCTGCGGCGCTTGCGTTCGATCAGTTCGCGCGCGCCGACAACATGACCGACCGCCAGGGCGCGCTATCGGTGCTCGCCAGCATGCAGGCGGACGAACGCGAGACCGCGCTCGACAGCTTCTACAACCGCTATCAGGGCAACGCGCTGGTCATCGACAAATGGTTCTCGCTGCAGACCGGATCGGCGCATCCGAAGGTGTACGAGCAGATGCTCGAGCTTATCCGGCACAAGGATTTCACGCTGACCAACCCCAACAGGGTGCGCGCGCTCTACTGGCCGTTCGTCTCCAACCAGCCGGTTTTCCATCACGAAAGCGGGTGCGGCTACGAGTTGCTGACCGATCTGGTCTTGAGGCTCGATCCGCTCAACCCGCAGACCACCGCGCGCTTCATCGCGCCGCTGGGGCGCTGGCGCCGGTTCGATGCGGCGCGCGCTGGCATGATGCGCGGATGCCTCGAGCGGATCCTGGCGCAGCCGGGACTGTCGAAGGATGTGACCGAACAGGTGGTGAAGAGTCTGGAATAGCCAAACCTTCTCCCTTGAAGGGAGAAGGATACTGAGCCTTGCCAGCGGAGCTGGCTAGGCGAAGTTGGATGAGGGTGACCGCAGCGCTGGCGCATTTCACCCTCACCCAGCTGCGACTAACTCGCTGCGCTCGTAAGTCTTCGCAGCCCTCTCCCTTCAAGGGAGAGGGGTATTTGGGAAAAGAGAATTGACCGACATCCCCATCCTCACCTCGCCCCCACTCGATGGCATCGCGCATGGCTTTACCGGGCGGCGGGGCGGGGTTTCGACCGGGCTGGTCGCAGGGCTCAATGTCGGGCTGGGATCAGACGACGATCCGGCGGCGGTGCACGAGAACCGGCGGCGCGCGGCAGAGGCGATCCTGCCCGGTTCCACGCTGGTGACGCTGCACCAGGTGCACAGCGCCGATGTGGTGCGGGTCAATGCCGCGATTCCGGTCGACGACCGGCCGAAAGCCGATGCGATGGTCACCGACCGGCCGGGGCTGCTGCTCGGCGTGCTCGGCGCGGATTGCCCGCCGATCCTGTTCGCCGACGCGCGTGCGCAGATCATCGGCGCGGCGCATTCGGGCTGGAAGGGCGCGTTTGCCGGGGTCGGCGAGGCGACGGTGGCGGCGATGGAGCGCATGGGCGCGCATCGCGAGAATATCGTCGCCGCGGTCGGCCCGTGCATCCAGCAGAAAAGCTATGAGGTAGATGCAGGCTTCTTCCGCCGCTTCTGCGAGGCCGCGCCCGAAAACGAGCGCTTCTTTCGCGAAGGCCGGGCCGACCATTATCAGTTCGATCTGGAAGGCTATATCGCTGCCCGGCTCGCCGCCTTTGGCATCGGTACGGTGCATGTGAGCGGCGTGGACACCTATTCGGACGAGGCGGGCTATTTCAGCTTCCGCCGCGCGACGCACCGGGGCGAGCCCGATTACGGGCGGCAGATGGGCGCGATCGGGCTTCGCGGCTGACCGGGCCGCAGATGCGGCACGGAGCGGATGGTTTCCTTTGTAATCATTTGCGCGCTCGGGCATAGATTGGGGCATAACAAGGGACCGGGACCAACATCCTCAACCACCTCCGCTCAGCTAAGAGCCTGTCGAAGGCCCCGCAATTCCGCCAACGTGCGCGCGTGACCTTCGACAGGCTCAGGTTGAGCGGGGTTGGGAAAGGGGAAGTGGAAACCCGCCCCAATCGCAGGAACCCCGCATATGACCGACACCCCGATCAAGCCGATCGCCACCCCCACCCCGCGCCGCAAGCCCAAGCCCGAGATCGGCACGCTCGGCGGACGCAAGCTCAAGCCCGCCACGCTGATGATGGGGCACGGCTTCGACCCCGTATTGTCCGAAGGCTCGCTGAAAGCCCCGATCTTCCTCACCTCGACCTTCGCGTTCGAAAATGCCGCGGCGGGCAAGCGCCATTTCGAGGGGCTGACCGGAAAGCGCCCCGGCGGCGCCGAAGGCCTGGTCTATTCGCGCTTCAACGGCCCCAATCAGGAAATTCTCGAAGACCGCCTGAGCATCTGGGACGATGCGGAGGACGCTCTGGTGTTTTCCAGCGGCATGTCCGCCATCGCCACGCTGCTGCTCGCCTATTGCAGCAACAATGACGTGATCGTGCATTCCGGCCCGCTTTATGCCGCGACCGAGGCGATGATCGCGCGCATCCTCTCGCGCTTCGGCATCACCTATCTCGACTTCCCCGCCGGCGCGACCCGCGCGGAGATCGATGCGGTGCTCGAACAGGCGAAGGACATGGCAGCGAAGCAGGGCGGCCGGGTCGCGATGATCTATCTCGAAAGCCCCGCCAACCCGACCAACGCGCTGGTCGATATCGAGGCGGTATCGCAGGCCCGCGATGCGGTGCTGGGCGCTGAGGCCGTGCCGACGCCGATCGCGATCGACAACACCTTCCTGGGTCCGCTCTGGCAGCAGCCGCTGCATCATGGCGCGGATATCGTCGTCTACAGCCTCACCAAATATGTCGGCGGGCATAGCGATCTGGTCGCGGGTGGCCTGTCTGGCCCCAAAAAGTGGATGGACCCGGTGCGCGCGCTGCGCAACACCATCGGCACGATCTGCGATCCCAATACCGCCTGGATGCTGATGCGCTCATTGGAGACGGTCGAGCTGCGCATGACGCGGGCGGGCGAGAATGCCGCCAAGATTTGCGCGTTCCTGGCGCAGCACCCCAAGGTCGAGGGGCTGGGCTATCTCGGCATGATCCACGATGCGCGCCAGCAGGACATTTTCGATCGCCATTGTTCGGGCGCTGGATCGACCTTCTCGCTGTTCATCAAGGGCGGCGAGGCCGAAAGCTTCCGCTTCCTTGACAGTCTGCGTCTCGCCAAGCTGGCGGTGAGCCTTGGTGGCACCGAAACACTGGCCAGCCATCCGGCTGCGATGACGCATCTTTCGGTCCCCGACGCGCGCAAGGCCGCGCTCGGCATCACCGACAATCTGGTGCGCATCTCGATCGGCGTCGAAGATCCCGACGATCTGATCGCCGATTTCGAACAGGCGCTCGAGCAGGTCTGACCAATCGATGGCCCCCGGAGCGCTCCGGGGGCCGATGCTCGCTTAGCGGATCGCGCGATAGGGCACGCCGCCGCTGCCCGCCTGGCGCTGGCGGATCAGGCGGATATAGGTTTCGGCAAGACCCCGGTTGATCCGGTCCCAGCTGTATTTCTCGCTGCGCTTGAGGCCCGCCTGGCCATGGCGTGCGCGAAGCTCGGCATCGCCGCAATAGGCCTGGAGCGCATCGGCGAACTCGACCGTCGCGCCGGGGCGCACCAGCTGGCCGGTGACATTGTGTTCGACCAGGCTCTCGCTGCCCGTCGCGCGCGCGGCGACCACGGGCACGCCGCAGGCCATGGCCTCGAGCGTCACATTGCCGAAGGTCTCGGTGATCGAGGGGTTGAAGAACAGGTCCATGCTCGCGACCGCGCGGCCGAGATCGGTGCCGCCCTGGAAGCCCGCAAATACCGCTTTGGGCAACCGCGATTCGAACCATCCGCGCGCGGGCCCTTCGCCCACTACCAGCACCTGATGCGGCACCTGGCGGCGGACCAGCCGGTCGATCGAATCGGAAAAGACGTCGAGCCCCTTTTCCATCACCAGCCGCCCGAGAAAGCCTATCACCAGCACGTTATCGGCCAGCCCCAGCGAGCGCCGCCAGTCCATGTCGCGCATGCCGGGGTTGAAGATGTGCTTGTCGACGCCGCGCGACCAGATGCCGACATCATAGCTCATCCGCTGTTCGCGAAGCACCTGCGCCATCGAATCGGACGGCGCGACGATGGCGTCGCACTTGCGATACAGGCGGCGCAGGATCGCCTCGAGCAATGGCTCGAGAAACGCCATGTTGTAATAGCGCGGATAGGTCTCGAACCGCGTGTGCACCGATCCGAGCACCGGGATATTGTGCCGCTGCGCCCAGCGCACGGCGCTGTGCCCGGCGCTGTCGGGGCTGGAAATGTGCACGACATTGGGTGCGAACCGGTTCAGGTCCTTCTTGATCCTGGGCGGCAGGATCGTCGTCACGCGATATTCGGCGCGGCCGGGGATCGGCAGTGAGGGCAGGCTGATCAAATCGCCCGCCGGCTCGAACGCGGGGGTTTTGGTCGTCGGCGAATAGACGCGAACCTGCGCGCCATTGTCGAGCAGCCAGCCGACCAGCCGGTTGAGCGCCTGGTTCGCGCCATCGCGCACGTAATTGTAGTTGCCGCTGAACAGCGCAATGCGGAGATCGGAAATGTCCATGATCGGCCCGCCTTAGGCCCGCTTCGATACAAAAGCCAGCATTTGCGGGATGGCGGCCCGATCAGGCTTCCGCCGCGACCGTCTCGGGCGGCGGCAGCAGGCGGATGCGGGTCACGCGGCGCTCGTCGCCATCTATGATCTCCAGCCGCCAGCCGCTGTCATGCTCGAGCATGCGTCCGGGAGCCGGCACCTCGCCCGCCAGCATGAAGGCCAGCCCGCCCAAGGTATCGACCTCGTCGTCGATCTCGCCCAGCGCCGCATCGACCAGCTTGGCGACATCGGCGAGTTCGGCGCGCGCATCGGCCTCCCATGCGCCGTTCTCGCCGGGCGTCACCAGCGTCTCGGGCTCGTCGTCATGCTCGTCCTCGATATCGCCGACGATTTCCTCGACCAGATCCTCGATCGTCACCAGCCCTTCGGTGCCCGAATATTCGTCGATGACGATGGCGAGGTGGGTGCGTGTCTGGCGCATCTCCGCCAGCAGATCGAGCACGCCCATGGTTTCGGGCACGAAGCGCGGCTGGCGGATCAGATTGTCCCAGGTTGCCGGGCGCGGGCCATCGGCGGCGATGATCGGGAACACGTCCTTGATGTGCACCATGCCGACAATGTGATCGAGCGATCCGTCATAGACCGGCACGCGGCTGTGCCCGTGTTCGGCGAAAATCTGCACCAGCGCATCGAAGCTCGCATGCTTGTCGATCGCGATGATGTCGCTGCGCGGCACCGCGACATCGTCGACGTCGTGCTCGCTGAAATGCAGCAGGTTGCGCAGCATCTCGCGCTCGATGCGCGACAGGTCGCCACGCGACGATGCACTGTCGGAATCGTCATCATCCTCGTGCTCGTCGATCGCCTCTTCAAGCTGGGCGCGCAGCGACTGGTCGTGTTGTTCTCCGAACAGCAGGGCCTTCAAGCCCCGCCATATTCGCCCCGAACCTTCGTCTTGTGCGGTGGATTTCCCCCCGCCATTACTGTCTCCGTCTGCCATGACTGGCTGAATCTTAACCCCGCTCTTGGATTTGATGGGAAGGCAGCATCTGAACTTGCGCCGCTAATATGGATTGTCGATGCCCAGATTGGCAAGCGCTTTCACCTCCAGCGCTTCCATGATCTCCGCATCGGCCTCGTCGATATGGTCATGCCCCAGCAGGTGGAGCATGCCGTGCAGCGCCAGATGGGTGGCATGGGCGGCCAGCGCAATGCCCTTTTCCTCGGCCTCGCGCGCACAGGTCTGATAGGCGAGCATGATGTCGCCGAGCAGCACCTCGCCGTCATCGGTATTGGCGAGCGCCGCAAAATCATCCGGATCGATCATGGGAAAGGACAGCACGTTGGTCGGCTTGTCCTTGTGGCGGTAATCGCGGTTGAGCGCCTGCACCTCGTCATCGGTGCCGAAATGCACGCTGACCGAGACGGTGAAGCGGGCATCGGCGAGCGATCCTTGCGCACTAACGGCGAGCGCGGCGGAGACGGCGCGCGCGGCCAGCGCTTCCCAGTCGGTATCGCCGGGCCAGATTGGGTCAACAGAGGCTTCGGTCTCGATCATGGGGCTATCAAGATCCCTTCGTCATTCCCGCGAACGCGGGAATCCCGCTATCGTTTCAATCGTGCGGAAGAAGCGGGACCCCCGCCTGCGCGGGGGTGACGGGCAGGAAGAAGCGAGAGTGCGCTTCACGCATCCTTGCCCTCATAGGCCTCGACGATGCGCCCGACGATCGGGTGGCGCACCACGTCCGCGGCGGTGAAGCGCACGGTGCCGATGCCCTGCACGCCCTCAAGCCGCCCGACCGCATCGGCGAGGCCCGAAGCGCCGACCCCGCCGGGCAGGTCGACCTGTTTGGGGTCGCCGCAGATCACCATGCGGCTGTTCATGCCGAAGCGGGTGAGGAACATCTTCATCTGTGCCGGCGTGGTGTTCTGTGCCTCATCGAGGATGATGAAGCTATCCGCCAGCGTGCGCCCGCGCATGAACGCCAAGGGCGCGATCTCGATCTCGCCGCTGGCGATGCGCCGCTCGACCTGCTCGGCCGGCAGCGTGTCATAGAGCGCGTCGTAGAGCGGGCGGAGATAGGGATCGACCTTCTCCTTCATGTCGCCGGGCAGGAAGCCCAGACGCTCGCCCGCCTCGACTGCGGGGCGCGACAGGATCAGCCGGTTGACGGTGCCGGTGATCAGCTGGCTCACCGCCTGCGCCACCGCGAGATAGGTCTTGCCGGTGCCCGCCGGGCCGAGCGCGAAGATCACGTCGTCGCGCACCAGCGAGCGCATGTACTCGGTCTGCGTCGCAGAACGCGGCACGATGGTCTTCTTGCGCGTGCGGATCATGATGCCGGGCGGCTCGGCCACCTCGGAACGCACGATGCCCTCCAGCGTCGGTTCGGCGGACATCGTGATCAGCGCGTCGACCGCGCCCTCGTCGATATCGAGTCCCTGCTCGATCCTTTTGTGCAGGCCGACCAGCACGTCGCGCGCGCGCGCGGCGCTTTCCGCCTCGCCCTCGATCTGAATGCGGTTGCCGCGCGCCTGGATGTAGACGCCGAGCCGGTTCTCGATCGCCACCAGATTCTTGTCGAACTGGCCGAACAATGGCCCGAGCAGCGTGGGTTCGTCGAACTCGACCCCGATCCGCGCCTTGTTGGCAGGTTCGGGCCGATTGAACGGAAAGTCGCTGCCATAGATCGGCGAGAGCTGCGTCGATTGCGGGTCGCGCTTGCCGCGAAACTTGGTCGAATCGCCGCCGCGTCCGCCGTTACCCTTCTTGTGCGCCATCAGGCCGCCACCAGTGCCAGCGGCTCGCCCGCCAGGCTGTTGGGTCCGGCCGAAACGATCTCGACCTCGATCAGATCGCCGATCTTCGCGCCCTCCTGCGTCACATGCACCGATTGCAGCCAGGGCGATTTGCCCACCAGCTGGCCCGGCTTGCGTCCCTGCCGTTCGAGCAGCACCTTCATGCGCTTGCCGACCGTGCCCATGTTGAAGGCATGCTGCTGGGCGTTGAGCAGGTCTTGCAGACGCTGCAGCCGCTCGTCCATGATCTCGGGCGCGATCTGATCCTCCATATCGGCGGCGGGGGTACCGGGGCGGGGCGAATATTTGAAGCTGAACGCCTGAGCGTAAACCGTGTCGCGCACGATATCGAGCGTCGCCCGGAAATCGGCCTCGGTCTCGCCGGGAAAGCCCACGATGAAATCGCCCGACATCGCGATATCGGGCTTGGCGGCGCGGATCCGGTCGATGAGCTTGAGATAGCTCGCCGCCGTGTGGCTGCGGTTCATCGCCTTGAGGATGCGGTCCGAACCTGCCTGCACGGGCAGGTGAAGGTACGGCATCAGCTTGGGGATGTCGCGGTGCGCCGCGATCAGCGCGTCGGTCATGTCATTGGGGTGGCTGGTGGTATAGCGGATGCGCTCGAGCCCGCTCATATCGGCCAGCGCCTCGATCAGTCCTTCCAGCCCCCTGGCGCGGCCACGATCGTCGCTGCCGGTCCAGGCGTTGACGTTCTGACCGAGCAGCGTGATTTCCTTCACCCCCGCCTCGACCAGCGTGCGCGCTTCGGCCACCAGATCCGCATAGGGGCGGCTGATCTCCGCGCCGCGCGTATAGGGCACCACGCAATAGGTGCAGAACTTGTCGCAGCCTTCCTGCACGGTGAGGAAGGCGGAAGGCCGCTGCTGGCGCGCGCGACCAGGCAACGCGCCGAACTTGGTAGCGGCGGGCATGTCGGTATCAATCGCGGTTTCGCCGCGCCGCGCCTGTTCGATCAACTCGGGCAGCCGGTGATAGGCCTGCGGTCCGACGACGATATCGACGCTACGCGCGCGCTTTGCGATTTCCTCGCCCTCGGCCTGGGCGACGCAGCCTGCGACCGCGATCATCGGTTTGGTGCCATCCTCGCGCTTCAGGCGACCGATGTCGGAATAGACCCGCGCCACCGCCTTTTCGCGGATATGGCAGGTGTTGAGGATGACGAGATCGGCCTCGTCGCGACTTTCGGCCTGGCTCATGCCCTGGGCAGCGAGCATCTCGCCCATGCGCTCGCCATCATAGACGTTCATCTGGCAGCCGAACGAGGTGACGAAATAGCGGCGAGGGGCGTCCCCGGCGGATTCGGGGGCGGATGCGGCAGGGTTATCGATGCTGTGGGTCATGAATGCCAATGGCTATACAGCCGGTTCACGCCCCAAGGAAGCACAAAGCGCCGCATCGATCCGCGCCCGCGCCTCGGCCGCGATCGCCTTGCGCCCGGGAAAATCGGCCGGGCTGAACGGTTCGAGGAAATGCATCGTCACCCAGAAGCTGCCGCGCCGGGTGAACAGCCGCAGCGCATTGTTCGGCGCGGTTTCCTCGCCCACCCAGGCGATGTCATGCGCATTCGCGCCGTAATCGAGATAGATCGGCTGGACGAGCACGCCGGGCGGCGGCGGATCGAGCACCTGCAGCAGCGGCGACTTGAACGGCAGCAGCGTGCTGCCATCGGTGGTCGTGCCTTCGGGAAAGATGGTGATCGCCCAGGTCTCGGCGAGGGCGTCGCGCAACTCGTTGATCTGCCCGGCAATGCCGAGCCGGTTGGTGCGCGAGACGAACACGGTGTCGTTGAGCTTGCACAGCCAGCCGATGACAGGCCAGCTCTTGATCCCGTCCTGCGCCACGAACGCACTGCCGTTGCGTCCGGCGATGACCGGAATGTCCAGCCAGCTCAAGTGGTTGGCAATATAGAACACGTCGCGCTTGAGCGGCGTTCCGACCACCCGGACCTTGGCCCCGCAGGCGCGCCCCACCCCGCGCAGGAACAGCTTGGGCCAGGGATTGGAGAGGCGGAGCGTGCGCCAGACATAATAGAGCGGCACGCAGACCAAGAGCATCGCCACGATCAGCAGCACGCGCAAGGCGAGCCGCACGCGCCCGATGGGCCCGGGATCGCGCCAGTGCAGATGCGCCATGTCGGGCGTATCGGGATAGAGCGGCGGCGACGGTGCGGGTGCCGGGCTGGCCTCGCTCATGGAAAGGCTCAATCCTTGCGGTCGAGCGCGACGCCGTAAAGCTCCATGCGATGATCGACCAGCCGATAGCCGAGCCTCTCGGCGATCAGCTTCTGCAGCGCCTCGAGCTCGGGGTCGACGAACTCGAGCACCTTGCCGGTCTCGACATCGATCAGATGGTCGTGATGCGCTTCGGGCGCAGCCTCATAGCGCGCGCGGCCATCGCCGAAATCGTGCCGGTCGAGAATGCCCGCCTCTTCGAACAGCCGGACGGTGCGATAGACCGTGGCGATCGAAATGCGCGGATCGATGGCCGAGGCGCGTTCGTGCAGCCGCTCGACATCGGGATGATCATCGGCTTCGGACAGCACGCGCGCGATCACGCGCCGCTGATCGGTGATCCGCAGGCCACGATCGGCGCACAACGCCTCCAGGTCGATTTTCTGGCGCATGCTGCCCCTTTTGCAATGCCGTTGCTGGTTGAGGCCAGTCCGCCGCATGGTGAAAGGCGATGGCTGGCCGGCGCCGGGACAGGTCCCTTGCGCCTTCCAGCCAATTTATCGTGCCATGCCGCAAATGCAACCGCTCGCGATGCCGGATGGCTCCGGATCAGCGATTAGCTGACGCTGCGCTGGCTTGGCCCCAGGATTACTTGCCGGTCCGCTTGCCAGGCTTGCGACCCAGGCCGATCTTCTTGGCGAGCTCGCGGCGGGTCGCGGCGTAATTGGGCGCAACCATCGGGTAATCGGCGGGCAGGTTCCAGCGCGCGCGATATTCCTCGGGCGTCATGTTGTAATGGGTCATCAGATGGCGCTTGAGCATTTTCAGCTTTTTGCCGTCTTCCAGACAGATGATGTAATCCGGCTTGACCGACGCGCGTACGGAAACTGCAGGTTCGGGCAGCTCGGGCTCGGCCGCGGCTTCTCCGGGCGTCAGGCTATTCAGCGCGCGATGAACATTTTCGATCAGGCCGGGAATATCGGAAACCGACACGCTGTTGTTGCTTACATGCGCAGCGACAATATCCGCCGTCAGTGTAATGAGCGTTTCACGCATATCGAGTTCTGCTTCTGCCATCGTCCTTCATCCCTTTTCTTGTTCTAGTGTGCGACCACTAATCCCGCAAAGTGGCAGGGCACCGGCGGTATGCAAGGGCAAATCATCCCCGTCAATAGCTAAAGTCTATCACAAAAAACGGATAGTGAATGCTAACATTTTTGGCAGATAAATGCGATTCTATTTTTTACAAGTCGAGCGCTAATGTGAGCGCATCGTAGTGATGACTACCGGCGCCCTTGTAGTAACCTTTCCGTAAACCTACGGATTGAAAGCCGAATTTTGAATAAAGATGAATGGCAGGGTTATTTGACCGCATTTCGAGATGGAGTCGCGACACGCCGGCTTGACGCGAATTTTCAACCACTTGATTGAGGAGTGTGGTCGCAGCGCCAAATTGACGCCAATTTGGGGCGACCGCGATCAGCAACAGTTCTTCTTCCTCGGCCACGCGCCGGGTCATGGCAAAACCGACCGGCTCGCCTGCCGTGTCGGGCATCGTGGGGGCGGTCTCGAGCAGCAGCACATGCGTGAGCGGCATTGCCAGCATCGACCGGGTCTGGCTGTGGTTCCAGGCCTCGCCATAAAGCGGATCGAAGGCCCGCTGCATGATGTGCATGACGGGTCCGATCGCATCTTCTGCCGCCAGTCCGGCGACGAGCTGAAAGGCCGGAGCCGCACGCGGAGCGGATGGGTCGTCCTGGGCCATGGTCAGCCAGTGCCCTGCACGGCCATCGGCTTGGCATCGGCGCCGCGACCATAGACCGGATCGGCCGCCAGCCCGCGCGATGGCGCAGGCAGCAGCAGCGCGCGCCTGGCATCGGGCAGCAGCGTCAACGCCATCCCGTGACCGCGCGCGGCCACCAGCGGCTCGGCCATGCTGCCAGCCACCAGGTCGTGCACGCACGCCGCGCTCGCCGCCTCGGGCGGGAGCGAGCCGAGCGCGCTCAGCGCTGCGCCGTCGCGCGCGAAGCTCTGGACGAAATATTCGCCATGGCCGCCGGTCATCGCGACATCGAGTGCCTTGGCGTCGGGATGCGCCTCGAACGCCATCGCGGCGACCAGCGCATGCGTCGAATAGCCGGTCACCGGCACGCCCCAGGCAAGGCCGAGCGCGCGCGCTGCCGCCAGGCCCACGCGCACGCCGGTAAAGCTGCCCGGGCCGCAATTGACCAGAATCGCCTTGGCGCGGCCGCGATCGGGCAGCGCAGCGATCATCGGGACCAGCCTTTCGGCATGGCCGCGGCCCATGACCGCATGGTCGCTGGCGATCAGCTCGGAATCGTGGAACAGCGCCACCGAACAGGCTTCGGTCGCGGTATCGATGACCAGCAATGTTTCACGATCGGGCAGCATACCCGATGGCCGCTAGCTGATTGTGTTGAACCGGTCAAAACCCGGACGCGGGCTGCGACCGAAAATCGTCGACGGGTCGCCATAGCCCAGCGTCGAGATGAAGTTCGACTTCACATTCGGCTGGTCGGCGAAGAAGGCCGCATCGACCGCGGCATTGTCGAACCCCGACATCGGCCCGGTATCAAGCCCCAGCGCGCGCGCGGCGAGGATGAAATAGGCGCCCTGGAGCGAGGAATTGCGCAACGCCGAGATGCGGCGGAACTCGGCCTTGTCGTCGCCGGTGAACCAGCTGTGCGCATCGGTATGCGGGAAGAGTTCGGGCAGGAGCTCGTGAAACTCCAGATCCATGCCGATCACGACGCTGACCGGCGCAGCCAGGATCTTCTTGGCATTGGCCTCCATGCAGCAGGCGGCGAGCTTCTGCTTTGCCTCGTCGGACACGCACCACACAAGGCGCGACGGCAGCATGTTGGCCGAGGTCGGGCCCATCTTCATCAGGTCCCAGATCGCGTGCAGCTGCTCCGTCGTTACCGGCTGGTCGGTATAGCCGTTATAGGTGCGCGCGGTGCGGAACAGCTGGTCAAGCGCGGCATCGTCGAGCGGCGCGGACATGGGGTGCTTTCTGGGTCTCGGGGGAGGGGGAAGAGCCGTCAGGCGGCGCGGACTTCGGTCACTTCGGGGACGTAATGCTTGAGCAGCGATTCGATGCCGTGCTTGAGCGTCGCGCTCGACGAGGGGCAGCCCGAACACGCGCCCTGCATCTGCAGATAGACCACGCCCTTGTCGAAGCCGCGATAGACGATGTCGCCACCGTCATTGGCGACGGCAGGGCGCACGCGCGTCTCGATCAGCTCCTTGATCTGCGCGACGATATCGGCGTCCTCGGGATTGCTCGGCCAGTCGGAATCCTCGGGCGGGACCGAGATGCCCGCAGCACTGGCGGCGCGGAACAGTGGCATGTCGGCCGAGAAATGGTCGAGCAGCACCGAAAGCACGTCGCCCTTCAGGCTCGACCAGTCGGCACCGGGTCCCGAGGTCACCGAAATGAAATTGTGCCCGAAGAACACGCCAGTGACATCGCCGAGCGAAAAGATCGCTTCGGCAAGCGGCGAGGCTTCGGCCTCTTCGGGCGAGGCGAAATCGCGCGTGCCGATTTCCATGACCTGGCGGCCAGGCAGGAACTTGAGCGTTGCGGGATTGGGCGTGGTTTCGGTTTCGATCAGCATGCAGGCTATCTGGTGCGCAAGCGGCGCTGACGCAAGACCGATTCTGTCTATGGCGCGGGCCATCGCGTCCACCGCATATTCACTGGCCAGTCAGGATGGCGCTGCCTATACATCGGCGCATGACCTTTCCCCTGATGCGCTGTGCGCCCGTGGCCGCTGCTCTGGCGGCGCTTTCGCTGGTAATCTCCCCGCCGCTGCTCGCCAATCTGCCCGGCGAACCGGTCGCCAGCGGCAAGGATGCCAATGGCAAGCCGCTGCGTCCGCCCAATCTGGAGCCTGGCGAAAAGACCCCCTGGCTGTACAAGGGCAGCAACGTGCCGGTCGACAAGGGCTGGACCTTCGGCGAACTGAGCAACGGCGTGCGTTATGCGGTGCGCCGCAACGGCGTGCCGCCGGGCCAGGTGGCGATCCGCGTGCGCATCGATGCCGGGTCGATGATGGAGACCGATCCCGAACAGGGCTATGCGCACCTGCTCGAGCATCTGACCTTTCGCGGGTCCAAATATGTCCCCGATGGTGAGGCGATCCGCATCTGGCAGCGGCTGGGCGCGAGCTTCGGCAGCGACAGCAATGCCGAAACCACGCCGACGCACACCGTCTACAAGCTCGACCTGCCCGCCGCGACCCCCGCGGGCCTCGACGAGAGCATGAAGATCCTGTCAGGCATGATCCGCGAGCCGGGGCTCACCGCAGAGGCGGTCAAGGCCGAGGTGCCGGTGGTGATGGCCGAATTGCGCGAACGGTCGGGCGCGCAGGTGCGCGTCGGCGATGCGACCCGCAACCTGTTCTTCGCCGGGCAGAAGCTGGCCGAACGCTCCCCCATCGGCAAGATCGAGACGCTGAACGCCGCGACGTCCGAGGCGGTGCGCGCCTTTCACCAGCGCTGGTACCGGCCCGAGAACACCGTGATCTCGATCGCGGGCGACGTCGATCCGGCGACGCTCGAACAGCTGATCAAGACCTATTATGCCGACTGGAAGGTTGCCGGAAAGCAGGCGCCCTATCCCGGCTTCGGGGCGCCCGATCCCAAGCTGCCGATCGCGCGGACGATCGTCGAGCCGGGCTTCCCCTATCTCATCAGCATGGCGATCCTCCGGCCCTGGAAGCCGGTCAACGACACGATCGAATATAATCAGCAGCTGCTGATCGATCTGGTCGCGACCCAGCTGATCAACCGCCGGCTCGAAGGCCGGGCGCGCGGCGGCGGCAGCTTCCTCCAGGCGCAGGTCAACCAGGAGGATGTCAGTCGTTCGGTCGATGGCACGTTCATTTCTGTCGTGCCGATCGGCGACGACTGGCAGGCGGCGCTCGCCGATGTGCGCGGCGTGCTCGCCGACGCACTCGCCACCCCGCCAACGCCCGAGGAAATCGCGCGCGAGATGGCCGAGTTCGATGCCGCGCTGGCGGTGCGCGTCGAAAGCGCCGCGACCGAGGCGGGGGCCAAGCAGGCCGACGATATCGTGGGCGCGGTCGATATCCGCGAGACCATCGCCTCGCCGCAGACCGCGTTCGACGTGTTCCGTGGCATGAAGGACCTGTACACGCCCGAAAGGCTGCTCGAATCGACCCGGCGCCAGTTTACCGGCGTCACCACCCGCGCGATCCTGGTCTCGCCCAAGCCGGTCGACAATGGCGAGGCACTGCTCAACGCGGCACTGACCCGCGATGTCAGCGCCGATGCCAGCGCGCGGCTTGCAGCCGCCAAAGTAACCTTCGACGATCTGCCCAGGCTCGGCGCGCCGGGCACGGTTGCGGCGACCACCGATCTCCAGCTGCTCGACATCGAGATGATTGAGCTGTCGAACGGGGTGAAGGCGATCCTCTATCCCAATGACGCCGAAGTCTCGAAGATCATGGTCAAGGTCCGCTTTGGTAACGGCTATCAGGCGTTTCCGGCGGACAAGCCCTCGCTGGTCTGGGCGGGCCAGTCGGCACTGGTCGCCAGCGGCATCGGCGAGATCGGCCAGGAAGGGCTCGACCGGCTGACCAATGGCCGCCGCATCGGTTTCGGCTTCGACGTCGAGAACGACGCGTTCTCGTTCTCCGCCGACACCCGCCGCGCCGATCTGGAGGACCAGCTCAAGCTGTTCGCGACCAAGCTGGCCGCGCCGCGCTGGGATGCGAACCCCGTCCGCCGCGCCAAGGCGGGGACGGAGCTTGCCTATCGCAGCTTCTCGATGTCGCCACAGACCGTGCTCGAGCGCGATCTGAACTATCTCACCCGCGACCGCGATCCGCGCTGGAAGGTGCCGGGCCCGGACGAAGCCGCGCAGCTGACCCCCGAGGCGTTCCGTGCGACCTGGGAACCGCTGCTGCAACAGGGGCCGATCGAGGTGCTGCTGTTCGGCGATTTCGACCGGGCAGAGGCGATTGCCGCGCTGGAAAAGACCTTTGGTGCGCTGCCTCCGCGCCAGCCGGTGCCGGTGGTGGCCGGGCCCGAAACGGTGCGTTTCCCCGCCCCCAATGGCGAACCGGTCGTCGTCCGCCATGAAGGTGCGCCCGATCAGGCCGCAGCCTTTATCGGCTGGCCGACCGGAGGCGGGCTTGAGGGCGTGCAGGAAAGCCGCCAGCTCGAAATCCTGACCGCGATCTTCAACAGCCGTCTGTTCGACCAGCTTCGGGCCCAGGCCGGCGCGAGCTATGCACCCCAGGTGGTCAACAACTGGCCGATCGCGTTCGACCAGGGCGGCTATATCGGCGTGATCGGACAGCTTGCACCGGAAAACGTCGGCAAGTTCTTCGAGATCGCCAATGCCATCGCGGCGGATCTTGCGGCAAAGCCGGTGGATGCGGACGAACTGGCTCGTGCGACCGAACCGCTGCGGCAGCTCGTCTCGAGGGCCAGCACGGGCAACAATTTCTGGCTCAACCAGCTCCAGGGCGCGACGCGCGATCCGCGCCGGATCTCGGCGCTGCGCACGATCCTGCCCGATTACACGGTGACGACGCCCGAAAAGATGCAGGCGCTTGCCGCCAAATATCTGCTGCGCGACAAGGCCTGGTCGTTCGTGGTGCTGCCCGAGGAAGCACCTGCCCCCTCGGGTCGGTGATGCGGCCGGTCAGCTCGTTGGCATCTCGTCGGGCCCGCGGCCGGGCTCGACGGTATCTGGGCTAACCGGATCGATCTCGGGCGGCTGCTGCACCGGGTCTTCCATCGGCGGCTCGTTGACCGGAAGTTCGGGCGGGCTCTGCGGCTCGATTCGGTCAGGCGCGGGGATCTTGGGGTCGTCGGGACGTGTGGCCATGAAAAGGCTCCTTTCGTTCGACCTACGCGCCGCCGGTACAGCGGTTGCGGGCGAGACATCGCGCGGGATGCGCCCCCTTGCCCTTTGCGGCAACCTTCTTTAGACGCGCACGCTTGATTACCGCGACGCGGGCGTGGCGAAACTGGTAGACGCGCCAGATTTAGGTTCTGGTATCGCAAGATGTGGGGGTTCAAGTCCCTTCGCCCGCACCATCGCATGGATGGCCGGGAAAGGGTGGGATTGCCCTTTCTTATTATGGAAAGACAAGAGTTTAAGCCGATGCAGATTGTCGAGACGCTGAACGAGGGCCTGAAGCGGGCCTATACCATCACCATCCCCGCCAAGGATCTGGACGCCCGGGTCGATGCGGAGGTGAAGAAGATCGCGCCGCAGGTGCGCATGCCCGGTTTCCGCCCCGGCAAGGTGCCCGCCAACCTGATTCGCAAGATGCACGGCGAATCGATTCACGCCGATGCGCTCAACGCCACCATTCAGGAAAGCGTCGACAAGGCGATCCGCGACAACAACCTGCGCCCCGCCATCCAGCCCTCGGTCGATCTGAACGAAGACTATGCTGCCGGCAAGGATGCCGAGGTCAAGGTCTCGCTCGAAGTTCTGCCCCAGGTTCCCACCCCGTCGATCGATTCGATCACGCTCGAGCGCCTGACGGTCGAGCCTGCCGAGGAAGCCGTGACCGAAGCGCTGCAGCGCATTGCCGACGGCCAGAAGAGCTATGATGCCGCGCCCAAGAGCTACAAGGCCAAGGAAGGCGACCAGGTTGTCATCGATTTCGAAGGCAAGGTCGATGGCGTGCCGTTCGAAGGCGGCAAGGGCGAAGGCATGGCCGTGGTCATCGGTTCGGGCCAGCTCATCCCCGGTTTCGAGGACCAGCTCGTCGGCCTCAAGGCCAATGACGAAGCCGTGATCAACGTGACCTTCCCCGAAAATTACGGTGCCAAGGATCTTGCAGGCAAGGCCGCGACCTTCGACATCATCGTCGGCGAGGTGAAGAAGCCCGGCGAGACCAAGCTGGACGACGATTTCGCCAAGTCGCTCGGCCTCGAAAGCCTCGAGCAGCTGACCGGCCTGATCAAGGGCCAGCTGGAGCAGGAACTGAACGGCCTGACCCGCACGCACATGAAGCGCCGCCTGCTCGACCAGCTGGCCGCCAATCATGATTTCGAGGTTCCGCCCTCGATGGTCGAAGCCGAGTTCAACCAGATCTGGGCGCAGCTCGAACAGGAAGCCGCGCAGGAAGAAGATGTCGAGGCCGCTCGCGCCGAGATGGAAAAGGACCGCGACGAATATCACGCGATCGCCGTGCGCCGCGTGCGCCTGGGCCTGCTGCTCTCCGAGATCGGCCAGGCCAATGGCGTCGAAGTGTCGGCGCAGGAAATGAACATGCTGATCGCGCAGGCCGCGCAGCAGTATCGCCAGGAAGACCGTCAGCGCTTCGCGGAATATATCCGCAACACGCCGATGGCCGCCGCCCAGCTGCGCGCGCCGCTCTATGAGGACAAGGTCGTCGACTTCCTGTTCGACAAGGCGACGATCACCGACCGCAAGGTCACCCGCGAAGAGCTGGAAGCGGCGATCGAGGCGGACGAGGACGGCCATGTCCACGGTCCCGATTGCGGTCACGACCATGCCCATGACGAAAAGCCCAAGGCCAAGAAGGCCGCGCCGAAAAAGGCTGCGGTGAAGAAGGACGCCGAAGCCGCTCCGGCTGAGGCGGCTGAAGACGCCAAGCCCGCCAAGAAGGCTCCGGCCAAGAAGGCGGCAGCGAAGAAGGAAGAGGCACCGGCCGAAACCGCAGAAGCTGCCGAAAAGCCCGCCAAGAAGGCCCCGGCGAAGAAGGCTGCAGCCAAGAAGGCCTGATCCTTCCGCGCTTCGAACCGAAACAAACCCCCGCGATTCCGTATCGCGGGGGTTTTTTCATGTCCGCCGCCAGCGCCGGTCGGCCAGGATCGCGCGCGCGGCATTGTGTCCCGGCGCGCCGGTGACGCCGCCGCCCGGGTGCGTGCCCGATCCGCACATGTACAGGCCCTTCAAGGGCCCGCGATAATCGGCATGGCCCAGCACCGGCCGCGCCGCCCAGAGCTGGTCGAGGCTCATCCGCCCATGGAAGATATCGCCGCCGATCAGCCCGAACGTGCGCTCGAGACCCTTGGGGCTGAGCACCTGCCGCCCGAGGATCGAGGCGCGGAAACCCGGCGCATGCGCCTCGACCGTGTCGATGATCGTGTCCGCTGCCGCCGCTTCCTGCTCTGGCGTCCAGGCGAGCACAGGATCGAACTGCTGGCAGAACAGGCTGGCGACATGATGGCCTGCCGGCGCGAGGCTGTCGTCGACGATCGACGGAATCAGCATCTCGACGATCGGTTCGCGCGACCAGCCGTGCGCCTTGGCGTCGGTGAACGCGCGGTCCATATAGTCGAGGCTGGGCGCGATCACGATTCCGGCGCGCAGATGCTCGCCTTGCCCAGGCAGGGACGTGAAATCGGGCAGGCGACCCAGCGCGACATTCATGCGGAAGCTGCCCGATCCGGTGGCATAGCCGCGCATCCGCCGCGCGAAATCCTCAGGCAGCGCGGCTTCGGGCACCAGCCGACCGTAGAGCAGTCTGGGTCCGACATTGGCGACGATCCGCGCCGCTCGCATCTCCTCGCCGCTCGCCAGCCGCACGCCGACCGCGCGCCCGCCCTCGACCAGCACCTGCTCGACCGGGCTGTTCAGCCGGATGTCGACCCCCTGTTCGGCACACGCTTCGGCCATCAGCCGGGTGATCGTCCCCATGCCGCCGATGACATGCCCCCAGCTGCCCTTGTTGCCGTTCACCTGCCCAAACACATGATGCAGCAGCACATAGGCCGAGCCGGGCGTATCAGGGCTGGCATAATTGCCGACCACCGCGTCGAAGCCGAACGCGGCTTGCACGGGCGCGCTTTCGAACCATTGGGCCAGGAACTCGCGCGCCGATTTGGTGAACAGCTCGAGCACGTCGCGCTGCACGTCGCGCGACAGCCGCGAGAGCAGCCGTCCGGTGGTGAGCGCCTCCACTAAACCGGCGATACCGCTGCCGATATTGGGCGGGGGCCGCAGCGCCAGATCGCGCAGCACATCGGCGACCCGGTCGAGCATTGCGTAATAGCCTGGCAGCGCCTCGGCATCGCGCTTCGAGAATCGCGCGAACTCGGCTTGCGCCCGCTCGAGTCCGCCGCCCAGAATCAGGTAATCGCCTTGCGGCAGCGGCAGGAAATTGGAAACGGGCCGCTCGATCACCCGATAGCCGCGCTCAACCAGCCCCATGTCGGCGATGACGCGCGGCTGCAAAAGGCTGACGGTATAGCTCGCCACCGAGTTGCGGAAACCGGGATGGAATTCCTCCGTCACCGCCGCGCCGCCGACGACATGCCGCGCCTCGAGCACGCGCACCTTCATGCCTGCACGCGCGAGATAAAAGGCTGAGGTCAGGCCGTTATGCCCGCCCCCGATGATGATCGCATCCGGCTGTGTGTCGCTCGTCCCCATGGATTGAAGGCCTAGCCCAGCCTTGCGCCCTCGCCAACTGCGCACAGCCCCAAGAATTCGCTGGCGTGGGCTTGCGGATATTGATAGCGGTTCGCAAAACCATGCTTCTAGACCAGCTTCCCACCGGCCAGCGCGCGGAGATTGCCGCGATCGACTGGAGCATCCTGCCTCCGGACGAGGGCAAGCGTCTGCGCGCGCTCGGCGTCGACGAGGGCGCGTTTGTCTCGATCCGCCAGCGCGGTATCTTTTTCGGGCGCGATCCGATCGCGCTCGACATCGGGCGGATGACCGTGGCGATCCGCCGCGTCCACGCGCGCGCGATCACGCTGCGCGCGCCGGAGCCTATCGCATGACCCGGCACCAGCCGCTGATCGCGCTGGTCGGCAATCCCAATGCCGGCAAGAGCGCCTTGTTCAATGCGCTGACCGGCGCGCGGCAGAAGATCGCCAACTATCCCGGCGTCACCGTCGAGCGTAAATCGGGCCGCTTCGCCTTTGCCGATGGCCGCCCCGCCGAGCTGATCGACCTGCCCGGCAGCTACAGCCTCGACCCGACCAGCCCCGACGAGGCCGTGACGCGCGATGTCGTCATGGGCCGCCAGGCCGGCGAGCGCCAGCCCGATGCGCTGGTGATCGTGCTCGATTCGGCCAATCTCGACCAGCATCTGGTGTTCGCGCTCGAACTGCTGGCATTGGGCCTGCCCACCGTGGTCGCGCTCAACATGGTCGATCTCGCCGAACGCGACGGGCTGACGCTCGATGCCGAGCGGCTGGCGGCGGATCTCGGCGTGCCGGTCATCCCGACCGTCGCGGTGCGCAGGCGGGGCCTGACCGAGCTGGCGGGAGCGCTCGATGCGGTGATCCTCGCCAAACAGGTGCCGCACGCGCCGCTCGGCGAACCCGACATGCGCGCGCGGCGCAGGCGTGCCGAGCATATCGCCAATGCCGCGATCGTCAGCCAGACGCAGAGCCGCCGCTGGACCGACCGCGCCGATGCCGTGCTGCTCCACCCCTTTGCCGGGCCGCTGATCCTGTTCGCGCTGCTGTTCGTCATCTTCCAGGCGGTGTTCAGCTGGGCGTCGCCCTTTGCCGATGCGCTGGAAGCGGGCGCAGGCGCGCTGAGCGAGCTGGCCACCGCCGCCATTCCCGAAGGCTTTTTCCGCTCGCTGGTCGTCGATGGGGCAATCGCGGGCGTCGGCGCCGTCGTCGTCTTCCTGCCGCAGATCGTCATCCTGTTCTTCTTCATCCTGATGATGGAGGCGACCGGATACATGGCGCGCGCTGCGTTCATCATGGACCGGCTGATGGCCAGCGTCGGCCTGTCGGGCCGCTCGTTCATTCCGCTCTTGTCCTCGTTCGCCTGCGCCATTCCCGGCATCATGGCGACGCGCAGCATCTCGGACGAGAAGGACCGGCTCACCACCATCCTGATCGCGCCGCTGATGACCTGTTCGGCGCGGCTGCCGGTGTACACGGTGATCATCGCCGCATTCATCCCCGAAATCACCGTCGGGCCGGGTGTCGGGCTGCAGGGGCTGGTGCTGTTCGGCCTCTATGTCTTCGGCATCATCGGTGCGATGGTGGTGGCGCTCGTGCTGCGCTCGACCGTGGCCAAGGGCGGGGCGAGCGGCTTCCTGATGGAAATGCCCAAATATCAGATGCCGCGCATCGCCGATCTCGCGCTCGGCCTGTGGCAGCGCGCCTGGCTGTTCCTCCGCCGCGCGGGCACGATCATCTTTGCCGTCACCATCGGCCTGTGGCTGCTGCTCAGCTATCCGCAGGTGCCGCCAGGCAGCAGCATGAGCCAGTCCGAATATTCCGCCGCCGGGCGGATCGCCAGCGTGCTGGAACCGGTGGTCGCGCCGATCGGCTTTTCGCGCGACATCGCGCTCGCGCTGATCCCCGCCATGGCGGCGCGCGAGGTCGCGGTCTCGGCGCTCGCCACCACTTACGCGATCGACGCAACCGACGAAGACGAACAGGCCCAGGCCTTGGGCGAGCGGCTCGCCGGGCGCTGGTCGCTGCCGACCGCGCTCGCCTTCCTTGCCTGGTTCGTGTTCGCGCCGCAATGCATCTCGACCATCGCGGTCACACGGCGCGAGACCAATGGCTGGAAATGGCCGATGTTCATGGTCGGTTATCTGTTCGGCCTGGCCTGGATCGCCGCCGGGATTACCTTCTGGACCGCCACCGCATTCGGTCTATAAACGGGCCAACGGACCGCGCGGTGCATCGCGCGTTCTCTCCATCACAGCATCATTATCCTGAGGAAAGCATATGTCGGGCAGCGTCAACAAGGTCATCCTGATCGGCAATCTGGGGGCCGATCCCGAGGTCCGCAGCTTCGCCAATGGCGGCAAGGTCGCCAATCTCCGCCTCGCCACCACCGAGACGTGGAAGGACCGCAACAGCGGCGAGAAGCAGGAGCGCACCGACTGGCACACCGTCGCGGTGTTCGGCGATGGCCTCGCCGGTGTCGCCGAGCGGTACCTCCGCAAGGGCAGCAAGATCTATGTCGAAGGCCAGCTGCGCACGCGCAAATGGCAGGACCAGCAGGGCAATGACCGCTACACCACCGAAGTCGTGCTGCAGGGCCCCGGCGCGGTGCTGACCATGCTCGACAGCGCGCAGGGCCGCGGCGGCGGTGGCGGCATGGGCGGCGGCGGCGGCGATTATAGCGGCGGTTCGCGCGGCGGATCGTCTGGCGGCAGCTCGGGCGGTGGATCGCGCGGCTTCAACGATGGCGGTTCCAGCAGCGGCTGGGGCGGCGGCGGCTTTGACGACGATCTGAACGACGACGTGCCGTTCTGATCGGTATCGCGCCATGCCCTTCACCATCTATCACAACCCAAAATGCGGCACCTCGCGCAATGTCCTGGCGGCGCTGCGCGAGGCGGGGCACGAGCCTGAGGTCATCGAATATCTGAAGACCCCGCCGTCGCGCGAGACGCTGGAAAGCCTGATCAAACGGGCAGGCGAGGGCGCGCGCGCTCTGCTGCGCGCCAAGGAGCCGCTGGTGAAGGAACTCGGCCTCGACGGGGCCGATGTCACCGATGCGGCGATCGTCGACGCGATGATGGCGCACCCGGTCCTGATCAACCGCCCGATCGTGGTGACCGAAACTGCGGTGAAGCTCTGCCGCCCTAGCGAGACGGTGCAGGCGCTGCTCTGAAACGCGAAACCCCGACGAGGCTCTCGCCATCGCCGGGGTCTGGAGTGTTTGGCGTTAAGCCTGATCAGCTAAGATAATCGTGCAGTACGCGGCCATAGGGCAGCGTCATGTCGGTGACGAGGTGCAAGCCCCCGACATGCTCGATCACGGGCAGGTCAGCCAGCGGGCAGTTGACCGAATCGATGAGCTCCACCCGCGCCCGTCCGGTCCAGGCGCCCTTGACCACGATATTCTCGAAAGTGATGCCGACGAGCTGCGCGATGGCAGGCGTGCCGTCGATATCGGGGATCAGCTTCAGCGTCACTTGCGTCCGCTTCAGCAGCGTCTCGATCTCGCCAAGGTCGGTCGGGCCGCCATGCTTGTAGACCATGGTGCCATGCGCCACCGCCTGACCCGAATAGGTCAGCTCGCCGGTCAGCGTGTCGCCCACGGTCTTGAGCCTGGCGATGCCGTATTTCATCGGATAGCCCCAGATCTCGCGGCCTCCGGCGAGCGGCGGGCAATTGTCGACATACATTTGCGTCAGGAAATTGCATTTCTCGCCGTTGAAGGTGCACGGGATCGCCTGCGCCACCGCCGAATAGGCGCCGAAACCCTCGCCATCGGGCAGATCGAGCCATTGCACCGAGACTATTTCGCCATCGGGCTCGAGCGGCTCGGGCAGCATCTTGCGAATCTTCGCCGGATCGGTGCGATAGCTGACGATCATGTACTGGCGTTCGAAGAACTTGTACGGGCCCACCGGATAGGTCGGGCTCTGCAGCGGCATGGAGCTGAGTTTCAGCACATCCTGCTTTTTCATGATGACGTCCTCCCCCTCAGCCTGCGGCGTCTTTGATATAATCGAACAGCACCCGGCCATGCGGCAGGGTGAGATCGCTGACGAAATGCTTGCCGCCGACGATGCGCAGGATCGGCAGGTCCGCGACCGGCGCGTTGACATGCGGGATCAATTGCAGCCGCGCGGGGCTGACCCAGCAGCCCTTCACCGTGATATTCTCCAGATTATAGGCGACGAGCTGGCAGATCTTGGGGCTGCCATCGACATCGGGGATGATCTTGAGGTTGCACGAGGTCTTGGTCATCGACTTGGCCTGTGCCTCGCAGCCGCCTGGCGCTTCCTGCCATTTATAGGCCATCGTCCCCATTGCCACGGTCTGGCCAGCATAGCTCAGGGTGCCGGTCAGCGTGTCCGATGCGATCACGAGCTTGGGCAGCGCATATTTCTTGGGAAAGCCCCAGATCTCGCGCCCGCCGTCGATCGGCGGCTGGTCGTCGAGATACATTTGCGCGGTATAGTTGATTGGCTCGCCGTTGAAGGTGCAGGGGATGACGATGCCGCTTTCGGTATAGTCGCCAAAGCCCGAGCTGTCGGGCATCTTGATCCATTCGTAGAGAACCAGATTCTCTTCGTTCGGCACCAAAGGCTCGGGCACCGCGGCGCGCAGCGCGACCGGATCGGTCTCGTAGGTGACGATCATGAATTCGCGGTTGATGAAGCGGTACGGACCCAGCGGATAGCTGGGCGCGGCCGCCGGCATGGAAGGCAGTTTCAGGATGTCTTCAGGCGTCATGGCAGGACAGCCCCTTTTTGCGTGGAGATCAGAGGAAGAAGGATTTGATATCCGTCGACGATGTCACCCCGACATCGTCGAAATGGTTTTCCAGCCACTGGCTGGCACAGGCGCGACCCACGTCCCTCAGCTTCTGCATGAAGGTCCAGTCGGGATTGAGCTTGCTGGTGACGCCCAGGCTTTCCATGAACACCTCGTCCTGGATCGAATGGATCAGCATCCGCCGGTGCTTGTCGTCGTTGAGCTGACCGTCGTCGATCAGGTGCGTGACGAAGGCGATCGCGCGCATTTCGCGCATCAGGCTGGAATTGAAGCTGATCTCGTTGATCCGGTTGAGGATGTCCTTGGCGGTCCTGGGCACTTCCTCGCGGTTGAGCGGGTTGATGTGCACGATCACCACATCGCTGGTCTGGCTGCCATAGATCAGCGGGAAGATCGCCGGATTGCCCATATAGCCGCCGTCCCAATAGGCCTCGCCGTCGATCTCGATGGTCTGGAACATGAAGGGCAGGCAGCCCGAGGCGAGCACCTGATCGGGGCCGATCTCGTGATTTTCGAACATCCGCACCTTGCCGGTCCGGACATTGGTGGCCGAGAGGAACAGCTTGATCGGGCAGCCTTCGCGCAGCACGTCGAAATCGACGCTGCTTTCGAGCACCTGGCGCAACGGATTGAAATTGAACGGGTTTAGCTCATAGGGCGACATGACCCGCGAAAGGATGTCCATGAACACGAATGCCGGGCTGAAATCGAGGCTGTGATTGCCCAGCGCCTTGTCGATCCAGCTCGGCTGGAGCGGGCCCTTCGCGCCCTCGTCGCTGATCTTCTTCCAGAATTTGGCGAGCTCCTCGCGCGCGCCTTCCGCGCCGCCGATGGTCAGGCCATAGCCCAATACCGTGGCGTTCATCGCCCCCGCGCTGGTCGCGCTCACCGCGTCGAAATGGAGCCGCCCGTCCTCAAGCAGTCTGTCGAGCACGCCCCAGGCAAAGGCCCCGTGCGCGCCTCCACCCTGCAAGGCCAGATTGACCGGCTTGCTGTTCGCCGCTGCAACATATCTGTCACTTTTCGGTTTCGCATCCGCAGCATAAGCCGCCGACGACGGACCAGGCTTGGCCATCGTACATCCCCCAGAAACAGTCGCGAAACCCGAGTTTTTCCGTTGGAACCTAGGGGTAACTCACGTTAGACGAGTCGGCAAGAGTGATTCGCTGCAACTGCGAACATCGCCCGGGCCGCGTCGTGCAACCGCATTGAAATTGAAGAGGATCTTTTATGCTCAAGGGTTTGAATGCCATCGTCACCGGCTCGACCAGCGGGATCGGCCTGGGCATCGCGAACGTGCTGGCGTCCAAGGGCGCTAACCTCGTCATCACCGGTTTCGGCGATGCCGACGCGATCGAGAAGGAGCGCGCCGGCCTGGCCGAGAAATACGGCGTCGAGGTCGTCTACAGCAATGCCGACATGTCGAAGCCCGATGAGGTCAAGGCGATGGTCGAACTGTGCGTCGAGAAGCTCAGCTCGGTCGACATCCTCGTCAACAATGCCGGCATCCAGCACACGGCTTCCGTCGAGGAATTTCCGGAAGAAAAATGGCACCAGGTGATCGCGATCAACCTGTCGGGCATCTTCTTCGCCATCCAGGCCGCGCTGCCGCACATGAAAAAGAAGGGCTTCGGCCGCATCATCAATATCGGATCGGTTCACGGCCTGATCGCCAGCAAGCACAAGGCGGCCTATGTCGCCGCCAAGCACGGCGTGGTGGGCTTGAGCAAGGTGGTCGCGCTGGAAAACGCCGGCACCGGCATCACCTCGAACACCATCTGCCCCGGCTGGGTCCACACCCCTCTGGTGCAAAAGCAGATCGAGGCGATGGCCGAGGAACAGGGCATCAGCGTCGAGGCCGCGACCGAAAAGCTGCTGATCGAAAAGCAACCGAGCAAGCAGTTCGCGACGCCGGAGCAAATGGGCGAACTCGCCGCGTTCCTCTCGAGCGAGGCGGCAGCGCAGATCACCGGCACTGCGATTCCCGTGGACGGCGGCTGGACCGCGCAGTAACACGCGATGATGGTGGTGGGGCCGGGGCGCTCCGCTGTTCTAAGCTTGAAACAGCGAAACGGCGGGGCACATGCTCCGCCGTTTCTGTTACAGCCCTTTGCGGTTCAACAGGTCGACGACTCTGCGCCAGCCCTGATACCGGGCCCAGCGACCCAAAGTCATACCATCAGCTGGGCGTACCGCGTTGAGGTCTGCGCCATGAGCAATCAGCACCATCGCCACATCGTCATCGGATATGCTGAACAGAATATGCTCGCCTTCATCATCGCGAAAATTCGGATTGGCACCTGCGTTGATTAGCATCTCGGCTATGGTCGGGTCGGAAACATTGAACAGTGCAGTTTCGCAATAATGGTTCTTACAGGTCTGAGCCTCTGCTCCTGATTTCAGCAATATGGCCACGGTTTTGCGCCGGTCGACAAGCGAATGGCTTGTTTCAGTGTATGATCCACCACTCGCTGCTTCGAAAAGCGGTCGGAAAGGCACCGTCTGTTCACTCATCGTACCGCGCGGATTGGCACCTGACGCCAGAAGATCTTTCACTATGGCTACATCGGCGTTCCGTGCCGCAGACGCTATTAACCTGGACTTGAATTCTATATCGAGTGCGGCGAGCCGGAAAGCGGCGGCAATGCGCTTATAAGCGTGGTGATTGTCCATCCCAACTGCGGTGGACAGGGCATCCTTGAGGGTCTCCTGATCGCCCGCGGCACCATTTTTCAAAAGCCATGCCATGGCATCGTGTTGGCGCGCTGTGATGGCAGAACGCAGCGGATTAAGGGCATAGGTTTCTACTGGTTCAGAGGCGCCTTGAGCATTCACAGGTGCACCAAGCGCTTTCAGGCGAATCATTGTGGCGACGTCATTGCGCTCGGCGGCTGCTTCCATGAGTTCCAGCCCAATTACTCCGCCGAAATCAACGTCTTGAGCCAGAAGTATTGGGAGGATGTCGGGCGTACCCTTGACCCAGCGGTCCGAGCCAGATGCCTTATCGATCAAGTCCTGAAGCGTTCTGACGGTAGTCGGCATTCCAGCCCGATCGCCTGCATAATCGACTATCGATTTCCTCGCGCTACCGGTTCGTATCGAAACGATATAAGCCGGGTTATCTGTTACGTCTGCTGCATAGCGATCGTTCAGATTGAAGAAATCGACTTTCTTGAACTCTGCGATGAGAGTATCAACTTTCTGCGATGGTATCTTCGTATGATATCTTCCGGAAACTCTGACGCCAGTATTATAGGAGGTGTCAATACCCTCTCCAAAGCCAAGTTCCGCCGATGTTTTTCCGGTATCAAAAATTACATTTCCCGAACCATCTATCTGAACCAAATATGACGGGCATGCATCGAGGCAACCGCCCGTCCTTATCAATTCAATATGTAAATTTTGCTTGTCTATTTCTGGAAAGGGCTTCGATGCTTGTCCGCATGAACCGAGCAAAAAGACAGCCGTGTTGAAAAACAGCATTTGCAGTGTTCTGAAAGCAATAATTGCGCACATTGTTTGAGATCGACTCATCGCTTGTCCGTTTGTTGCGTCATTAGCCCACCGGTGCCCGTCTGCGATAGCTCAGCGCCTCCGCGACATGCACCCGGCCCACCGTCTCCGTGCCGCTCAGGTCCGCGATCGTGCGGGCGACCCTGAGTACCCGCGTATACCCCCGCGCCGATAGCCGCATCGCTTCGGCGGCGCGGGCGAGGAGCTGGCGCGCGGGTTCGTCCGGCGTGGCGAAGCGTTCGAGGGCCTCGCCGTCGATCTCGGCGTTGGTGCGGGCCTTGATGTCCTGATAGCGCGCGGTCTGGAGCGCGCGGGCGGCGGCGACTCTGGCCGCGACCTCTTTCGATCCCTCGGCGGGCGGGGGCAGCGTCAAGTCAGCTGTGAATCACGACAGTCAGTGAGAATCTAGAAAGCTTCCGGACGCTAAAGTGCAGGAAGTCAGTGATAATTCGCGGGTAGTGCGTGCGACCAGTTGTCGAAAACGCGGTAGATAGTGAGACCGTTTTCGGGTGATCCCACCCCCTGTCTGAGCGCAAGGAGGCACCCATCCATGCTCAAAAATCAGTTCGAACAGCGCAAGATTGGAAAAACTGCGGCGTCATTTCGTCAGCAGACAGCCTTGACCACACCATCGGGGCCGCAATGGACTGAATCAGCGTTGGAAGCCTCTGCCGTCATACAGATAGCCTTCGTCCCAACTGTCGTCGACATCATCACTCAGCCGATTCTCAGATACACCCTTGCGGGTAAGGACAGGCAATATACCCCTGACATCGCAGCGACCTTCGCCGAAGAGGGCGATCCAATACCGGAACGGTTCATCATTGAAATCAAACGCCGGGAAGAGCTGGAAAACAAGCGCCGTGAGTTTGCGGACAAGTTTTATGCTGCTCGGGAAGAGTGCGCCAAAATAGGTTTCGAGTTCCGGGTTCTTCACGAGGGGCACCTGGAAACGGCCTATTACCGCAATGCCCGGAAGCTGTTGCCGGAGCTGAGCCGCCAACCGGACTTCTCTGCGCTCGACCTGCTTCAGAGCAAATTCGGAAAACGTAAGTTCACTCGGGCTGACGGGGCTGAGGTGTTGTCAGCACTATACCAATGGCAATGGGAGGCTGCCGAAATGATGAATGTTTTGATTGCCTGGAGAGTAATTCATTGCGATCTTACAGCAGATATCGACGATGGAAGCGAGATACGGGTCTTGTCTCAAAGTGAATCAACGAAGCAAATCGATCCGTTTCTAAAAATGCTCCGTAATGCAGATTCAGGGGTGAACGTTTAGAGAACATGTGTTAGTGTTGTGAGATTGTTTTGTGATTCGGTTATCTCTCATGGCACTCATTCAAGGCAGGAAAGGTGAGAAAGTCGTATTTGGCGGCGAGGAGATGTCCGTCCGAAAGCCTGTTGATCTAAACACATTATTGCTGGTCGATAAGAACGGGGATTACCACTACGCCCCAATTAAGGACCTCGAAAAAGAAATCCGAGGCGAGGCCAGAAAGAAGATCGTTCATGACGAAGTGCGGGAGGCAAAAGTTAGCGCCTGGGCTGCAGCCTGTCACGGTCTTCTGAACGACGAGCGCCACAGTAAAGCCAAGGTTGAGGCTGCCGCTGCAGCCTTAGGCACCTCGGTTGCAGGAATTTACCGCGCGCTGGGCCGATGGCGAACGACGGGAAATATCCGAGACCTACCGCCACCAACGCGAAATGGCGGCCGAGGCAAGATCCGCACCAAGCCAGAGGTCGAGGCCATAATCCAAGATAACCTGGACCTGTTTCTGCAGAAGGGCGGAATATCCAAACGAGGGTTCTATAAAACGTGCAAGCTTGCTGTGGAGAAAGCGGGCTTCAGGGTTAGTCAATCAACGTTGCGCGAGCGACTCGCCAGTCTTCCCACCTACCGCGTGCTGAAAGACCGGAAAGGTTCGAGCTTTGTGAAGCGGACCATGGATCCGATAAGGGGAGCATATCCCAACATCACCAGGCCACTTGAAGCGGTTCAAATAGATCACTGGATGGTCGATGGCCAACTGGTCTCCGATAATCGAATTGGAACGATCGGTCGTCCATGGGCCACACTTGGGATCGACATATACTCGCGAATGGTTTTTGGCGTACATGTTGGCCTGGACGCTCCTGGCAATGTGCCCTTTGGGTTGATGATGATGAACGGGATGCTCCCGAAGGATCGGGTAGCAGATGAGTTCGGTTTCAATTGGGATAACCCGATACGTGGCCGACCAACCACGATCGAGATGGACAATGCCAAAGAGTTTGATGGCAGAATGGCGCGGGCAGGTTGCGCAGCGTTCAACATCAACCTGAAAATTCGCCCCGTGGGGTCTCCCCAATACGGACAATTTATCGAGCGGTTCAATGGAACCCTCGCATCGAAGTTAAAAGATATCCCGGGTGCCACAGGCTCCAACATCACGGAAAAGCAGGATAAAAATCCTGAAAAAACTGCGGCGCTGACTTTGGCTGAAATGACTAGATTGATTTGGTTAAAAATAGACGAATATCATAATGAGGTGCATTCGGAGCTGGGCATGACACCTCTTGAAAAGTTCAAGAGTTACTATTTCGTCCCTGAAGGTCAAAGGCACCGGCCACCCGAAATATTTGTCGATGATCTCGATTTTCGTCTGAATTGGTATCCGCTGGAAGAGCGTACGATCCAGAGATATGGAATCCTAATTGACCACATAGAATATTACTCCGAGAGTATCGAGTGGCTAGTAAGAAACCGAAAAGATTTTGGACAAGTAGAGGTGCGTCGTGATCCCTTCGATGTCCGCGTCATATATGTCAAGCAACCCAAATGCAGGGCTCGTATCAAGGAAAATTTCGAATTTTCGGGGCAGGACTCGAGTGCTCCCAACTGGATACCAGTGAAAGTCAGGGCAATCAACTTTCCTCAAGCGAGCATCTTTGAGTTGAAGAAAGCAGCTAAAGAGGCATTGGCTCGCAAGAGAGAACCAACACCGGCTTATGTCGCGCAGCTTATCGAAGAGAATCAGAAGCTCATAGATAATGCGGTGAAGTTGACTAAAACGGCTCGGAGAGAAGAAGCGAGGCGAAATCATCACCGCAAGCTCAGTGGGCAAGCAGTAACAAAGGCCCCGGCCTCAAATAGGGTGGAGACTGCTAAGTCAATCCCAACGCTACACCCGACCGCGAAGACGCCTCCTGGAACCAAGTCCTATGGCGACTTTAAGTCTATCGTTGCCGCAATCACCGATGAAGAACTGCAGGATATGACCCAATGACCTCAGTGCCTGAAAACACGCGTCTTGATCCCTCATTTCAAAAATATCTCGAGGTCGAAGGGCGGCACCGCATCGATATGTGCTGGGACAAGATATTTATCAGAACCAAAGACGCAGCAGCTGCTTTTAATGAAATGCAGGATTGCATGAACGCGGCACCAAGCACGAAACCTAGAGGCCTTATCATTATAGGTGAGCCTGATACCGGTAAAAGTAAAACAATGACGGAGTTCAGGAATCGAAACCTACCGGAGAGAGACCCCGACAGTGAGTATGCCGAGCATCCTGTAGTTTATATGAAAGCCCCAAACGATCCCAATCCAACGGTGTTCCTCAAGAAGCTGCTCGATAGCCTGGGATATCCGATCCGATACAATGCAACAACATCGGAGATATTCGCCTATGCCATCAGGATGTTGAAACACTGTAAAGTTGGTACGGTCATTGTCGATGAGTTTCGTGATATCGGAAGTGCAAATATATCTCAAAAAATAATCGACTTCTTTGTGTTTTTCAAGAATCTGATCAACGAAACTGAGCGGCCATTCATAGTAGGGGGAACGCCCGACTTGCTGAATTTTATATCAACCGATAGGAACCTCGTTGGCCGCCTCGACCAAGTTGTTCGGTTGGGGCGTTTGGAATTTGGCGAGTTCATCAAAGTCCTATTGGCATTTGAGAGACTTATGCCGTTACGAAAAGCAAGCAATTTTCAGGAAAATGAGCAGCTAATTCAGAATTTGTATTCTCACTCGGGCGGCTACATTGGGGAAATCAACAGGTTGCTGGAAGATGCTTGCAAATTGGCGATCACGAGCAACGAAGAGAGGATTACGCTTTCGACTATTGATCGCATAACCTATAAGCGAAGCCGATCGCGGGTTCCTGAATTGGCATGAGCCTGGCCGTAATCTCTCCCAGGCAAGCCCATCGAAGCGAGTTCGGTCGCTGGCCCTACCGCCCTCGCCCCATTCCGAACGAGCTTCTGTCCTCTTACATCGGGAGGCTTTCACGCGGCCTGGGGATGAAGCCGATCTCTTTTCTGAACTCTGTAATGGGTTCGCGTAAAAATCTGCTGGCACAGGATCTCGACAATTTCGCTCCGCTCAACCTGTTGCAGCAGCTGGCCATCGGCTCTCAGGTCGACATAGAATCGCTTCAGGCCTGCACGCTCGGTTCCTATCAAGGTGCGCTGAACATCAATCACAACAAGCGCGGCCGAAACCCATGGGTGCTGCCGACGACGATCGATAACAACGTCCGTCATCGACCAGGGCTGCAGTTTTGTCCAATGTGCCTGCTCGAGGACCGACCTCATTTCCGGAAGCCCTGGCGGTTGGGATTTGTAACGGCATGCACAACGCACGGAACCATGTTGCGAGATCGCTGCCCGCATTGCCATGAACTCGTCAGGCCACTCCAATCATCCGAGGCGTGGAGGTGCTTTTCCTGTGATGAAAGCCTCAGGGTCGAGACGGTCACTGCTCCGGCCCAGTTGCTCACTTGGCAAAAGGGCGCCGAACAGGCTTTAGAAAATGGCTGGGCCAAGCTCGGAGATCAATTCATAAGCTCTACCACGTGGTTCATCATCATGCGCCAAGTCGCCACATTGCTGGTAAACGGTCCAAAGGCAGAGGGACTGCGCAAAACGACAGTCCAGCTATATGGCGGCACTGACGATCCCTTCCCGAAACCAACCGAGCGTCAGCCGTTCGAATTTCTCGAGGTCGCAGACCGGCTCAGGCTATTCACCCAGGTTGCCAAGCTCACGAAGGATTGGCCTCATCGCTTCGTGCAGGCGTCGTTCGATGCCGGCCTCTGCAAATCTCATGCAATCAAGGACATGCCCTATGTCCCATTCGCATTCGATGCCATGCTGCGCACATATCTGGATGCGACGCCCTACCATGCCTCAGATGCAGAGGTGGCAGCGGTTGCCTCATGGCTGCGTAAAACAAAGGGAGCGGCCTATTATCGTGATCTCAAAGCCATCTGCGGCGAAAGCCGAAGGGCCATTTATCGCCATATGGACTATCAAAGGCAGCAAAAGCACCCTTCAGTATGGCACGAGCGAATCCAAGGTTAATGCTTCAACCATTCCTCCAACCATTCCTCCAGGAGCGACTGGTAGTGCTTAGGGTCCGACCAGCATTTCGCTGAGCGCCTATGGCCCGCCACCTTCGGACCATCTCCACCGGAACCACTACGTTGCAACCATTTCCAGCCGCAAGCCTGTCCTTTTTGAAACATTACTAACGCGAGTGATTTCATGTCCTCTTTTGGGTCGGCATATACACCCAAGCTGGCTGGCCTGTCAGGTGTCGAACCCACATCCGCGACAGCAACTAAACCAGTATTTGTCTCCACGATTGCCAAAACCGGTGACTCCGCGAGGGAATCAGTAACGAGGGAGCCTTCCGGCTTGGGTTGTGGATTGCCATCGACAAAATACGAAACATGCCATTTGCGGTTAGCTGCGAGTGATGCCAGCGCTTCCCACGTCTTGCGCCGCCCATCCAGAATGCTCTGGTCATGAGCTAGTGCCGCGTCTGTTGCGGGATCACGCTGCGATTTACTGGACCGTCGAATGTTTACCTGCCCAGTTGCAGCGTCTCCGCCACTGACAGCATCATCAGTCGAGAGGAACGTTTCTCCATCAACTTCGTCGGGTCGGATGCTGATTCCAGGAGGACCCTTATACGCGCTACCCGGCGTCCACTTGATTTCCAGAGCGTCCAGGCTGGCGAAACTCGTGCCGACATCAATGGTTGAATAACCTCTTGCCTTCTTCGGAGCTACGTCACTGCGGATGGTTCGAGTTCCAGACTTTGCAAGAAGCGTGCGACCGGCCGACAGAGGAGCTTCGGGATCGCGCAGCATCTCATCCGGGTATCTGACTTCAATTGAGCTGATAGGATAGGGGGAAAAGATCTTCGTGATCTCATCTATAACAAAGCGCGATGGCCACTTACTATCTGGAGCCGCAGAAGATTTTGGCACCCGACGCAACCATCGGCCACGAAATTCAAATTCCACAGCAGCAGACCACGGCCATTCGAAATCTAAATACAATCCGTTTTTATCTCGAAAGCCGCTCTCGACATTAAATTGTTGGTTTATTGAATAGTAGCATTTCAATAATTTTTTTGATGGGTCAGATTGCAATGCTGCAAGGACCATGACGTCGGAGCGGTCAATCTTACGATCAACCACGATGACAACCTTCCCCTCCGAATCAACGCTTGAACTCTCTCGATCCCAGGAAAACCGAGTCGGCAAAACCGACTTGTCGCGCCTGCCATCAATCAGCTGCTTCAGCATGGTGCTGCTACTGCCGAATAGGGCTCGGATCAGCACAGTCTTCGGAAGAAAGACCAATGTGGGCGATGGTTTACCATCACCTTCTATAGACTCGTGCGCCAGCAGCCAACCGGGGCATTCGCTTACCGAATCCGTGTGGTTCGCCTGAAGGCGACCTTCAACTGTGCCAGCGCCCAAGGTTTCTGTTCTGCCTTGGGGATGTAAGGATAATAGCCCGCGCTGGTGCCTTTTGGGGGCCTCACCATTATGCTGGCCGCCTTTGAACCGGCGGCCCGGCACAAGGAGGTTCAATTGGCCCACGCCAACCCAAGCCACAAACGGGTCTGCTATCCGGTTTGCTGCATCGATCTTCCCAAAGCAGACCTCGATCTGCGGTTCGTGATTATTAAGACCTTGATTATCCCGCACGCGCCCAAGTGCGAGGATCTCAACTGGTTGCGAGATGTGCGCTATCGGATGGAGAATCAGAGGATTTGCCATGCTCCCTTGGATGGCATGGCAACCGTTTCAATCAGGCTAAACGGATGTCGGGGGTCCTGCAGGACACGAGGTGAACACGTGCGCGACCGTCTGCCTCATGCGATATCTATAGGGGTATGAATGGATGAAAGTGTATTTTCTATAAATTGTTATGAAAATCTGCCAAAATAATAGGCAACAATTTGTCCATTTGGCGAAAGCGCACCTCCATCCTACAATTATGATGATGCATTAATGCGTTATTATATTTGCTAGGTGGAAGGATGAGTTAATATGGATAAAGGTAGCCGCATTGCGTTTGGCCATGAGACTGGCAATCTGTCGCATTCCGAAACTTCTCACCAAGCGGGAGATGAGGATTCACTCGCATCGCCGTGGCAGCGGCTCTGGTCCAAAACACTGGACCTCAATCTCTATATGATACCACTTACTTTGATTGCCACCCTGTTAGGCTTTTTTGATGGAAGCGAGCACCCTTTATATAGCGGCATGATCCTGCTTCCATTTGCTATAGCGATCGACGCAATTATTATTTCAACTATTGGTAATAGCATAGGCCGCGCTATCATTGGCATAAGGGTTGAAAAAAATGATGGAGAAAAGCTGACTGTGGCCGAAGCGCTAAGGCGCGGGCTAAGGGTCTATTTCTTTGGTATGGGAATGGGGTTGCCACTCGTTTCATTCTTCACGTATCTTCATAACCTGAAAAGATTAAATAAGAACCGACCCACATCGTGGGATGAGGCAATAGATACTAGCGTTTCTCGAAAAGGAAACACAACTGCCCGCACTTGGCTGACAGCGATTCTAACCATTGCGATCGCCATGACCATTCGAGTGCTCTACATGGCTGATGCGGGTAAGTTTGACAGATATGGGGAAGCGGTGACGCAGGAACTATCGCCAAGGGCAATGGCGATGGATCGCGCCGAAGGCCGGCCGAAATTTGAAAAAACTGATGATCCTATCCATTATGCACTTCTTGAATCGGCCAACGAACTGAAAAAGAGCCTGCCTCAGAAATTAGATCCAATAACTCTACTCACAGATGTTACCGTGGATGGTAGGTTATTTACGTACCACTACAATATTTTGAGAAGGGATGGCTCAGATAATGAGCTGATGAAAAATCAAGGGGATCGACTGTCGAAAGATCTGTGCTCGGATCAAGATTTTTTTGAGTTTATGAAGGATTATGAAGTAGTCTATCGTTATCGATACAGAATGCCAAATTCTGAAATCCCTATAGTAATCGATATCGATTATGCTCAGTGCAAGGCAAAGGGAATTTTTCCTTGAATGATTTTGATTTCGACGGGTCCATGCGGCCGCGAGAAAACGGACCCGTCGAAATAGATCCTGGATTGGTAGTTTCGCTGATTATGCGCTGAATTTTTTTTCAGGTTCACCGATATCAAAAGGGTATCGGCTCTGCGGTGATGGCGTTTGCCATCTGACCGGGCAGCATGACAGCGGACCGCCCTGATATAATCATCGAGCCGAGCAATGCGCCGACGCTATTGCCGCGACCTTCCTGACGATGCAGCCCTGTGAGCTTATAGTTCTTTCCGTTCACGGTGACATGATCGAAGGTCACTTCGAACTTCCCGGATTTTCCGCCGATTGCTCGACCGGTCTTCCAGGTGATCGTGCCCTGGACAACGCTGCCACGGGGAATCGCAATGACACCGCCTTCAACGACGTCGCTCACCACGCTGAACTGGAACTTGTCGCCTTCCTCAATTTTCTTGGAAGTGATCTCAACCAACGGCGTCACGGTGAGAACTGTGCTGGGAGGGACAATTCGGGAGGTCGTTGATGGTGCAGCGGCCGGCGCAGGTGCAGGTGCGATCACCGCTGGTGCTGCTTCCTGTGCAATTGAGGTTCCGGCCATCGCAATAACCGAAATAGCTGCTGCGACACCAATGGCGCGCTTGATCATTGTTTTTCCCCTGCTGATTAACCGCGTGATGACGGTGCGCCAACGCCACAGCGCTGTCAAACAACACTAAAGCCAAATTGATGCTAATCCGCCGAGATGTGATCCGCTTTTGTTCGGCCATTGTTCATTTTATGGGCTGATGGTATAAGCGGTCTGCCTCAGCACGACTCGCTGAATGGCAGAAAGGAAAATGATATTTATGGGTAAGATTTTAAAGCCAGGGCAGGCAGCGCCACGGTCTGGCCAATACGAGCAAGTGGGGCCTCGTGGTGGCAGCACCGGAAAAGAACGCACGGTAACCAGCGGAGAACCGCTTCCGCCAACCCCTAAGCCGGGGATGGGTTATCGGCTCGTCGATCCGACCAAACATTGATCATCGAACTTTGCGTTGGAAGGACAAGTCCCCGACCGATCCTAACGGCAATCGCGAAAAGGCCATAGAACACAATATAAGCACCTCGCAGATCCGTTCATATCAAGGGAAACTCTCGTTTCCGATGCAAACAGGAAGGGGTGGCTCGCAGGGCCACCCCTTTTTGCTTTGATAGGAAAATCCGCGCTGGCAACGTTGCGGGAGCAAACGAGCTGGAATTTTTGGTATGGAAGAATGCACTCTCATTGGCTTTGATTCTGCATGGACTGACAACGCAAAAGCGCCTGGAGCAATCTGTGCGTTAGGCCTGAGACCAGATGGCTCGATCGCATTCCATTCCCCTCAGCTGGCTACTTTCGACGACGCCCTGAAATTCATAGATGGTGTCCGGACGACAAGCGGACCGACGCTGATTGCCCTCGATCAACCAACGATCGTGCCGAACCAATCCAGTATGCGCCCGGTTGAGCGGGTGGTGGCCAGTCTCATCAGCTGGGCTGGCGGTGGGGTGCAGCCATCCAATCGCGGGAAAGTCGGGATGTTCTGCGACAACTCGCCTATCTGGAAATTCCTCGCCAGACTTGGTGCAATGGAAAATCCCGAGCAGGCGCGCAGTTCAACCTCTGGGCTTCACGTCATGGAGGTTTTTCCTGCGTTGGCGCTGTTGTCGCTCGATACCTCATTCTGCTCGCGCCTCGGTGCTCCAAAATATAACCCCGGCCGTCGCAAAACATTTCGACTGCTCGACTGGCGCCGTGTTGCAACCGTTGCAGCGCATGAGTTTCGTGCATTCGGGTTAAATGAGGCAGCGATCTGGTGCTCAAATGAAGCCGAACGGACCTCTGTCGGGAAAGCCGATCAGGATCGCCTTGATGCAATGCTGTGCCTTCTCGTCGCTGTCTTCTGGAGGATCGCCGAGCGAGAGCGGTCCATGATGATAGGGTCATTGACTGAAGGCTATATGGTTTGCCCGGCCAGTGATGAGGTTCGCCAAAGGCTGAAGCAGCGCGCAGGAGAATTGCAGATCGCCATCAGGTAGCCAGCCAAACTTTATGGCGGGCAAATCAGAAATCCTATACGCCCGCAATTGACAGGGTGGCCGAATCGCGCTAATGGGCATTCATGATATCCGATATGCCCATAGGAGTGCAGAAGTGAGCAAGTCGCCTGATCTGAACGAGGAATTTGGGAACCGCTTGGCCGAATTCCACTGGGCCTATGACTGGACCGAGGTGGATGCCATTCTACGGGCCTTCTCCTGCGTGGGCGAACTGATCGCCACTGCCTTTGACCCCGTCACCGCTGCAAGGGGCATGGCGGCGCTCAGGCTGGTCCTCGATACCCAGCCGTCAGATGAAGTTAAATGGTCGCGTCTCACCAATGAAGGTCTCGAGGACTGGAAGGATGTCTGGGGGGATCTAAGCGGCTACGACCACTCCAGCTATCCCGCGCTAATGGACGGTGCCCATGACATGCATGCATTCGCTTTCTATGGCATCATGCCCGCCTGGAACCTGGAGAATGCGGATACGAGCGGTCAGCCGTTCACCGACGTCCCCTCCTATGTCAGAAACACTGTAGGGCAGCTCGAGACCTTTGCCCGGCTGCTGCCAGCGCCACTGGACCTTTATGGCATCGAGGAACTGGCGAAAACCTGCACGGCCGCCACAGGCAGGCTCAAGATTGATCTTGATGAGCCTTTGACCGTGCACGAACTCGCTGCCGTGACCGGCGTAACTCCCAAACGGTTGCAGAACGCCATGTATGCCAAATCTGCCGATGCGCCGATTGCGAACAAGTCTGATGGTCTTATCCCGGTAGCATCTGCACAGCGATGGCTTGAGGCCCGGGATTACCGACCATCGATCTGGAAGGAATTTATCGCCGCCAAGGCATGGGAACAGGGCGAAGGCACGCAGGTCTCGGTCCATGCCCAAGCCGAGACCGAAACAGACGATTTTGTGTTCGTTCCCGAAGCTCGTGACGGATCATTGTTCACCCCTACAGCGTGCAGGAGAGGCGGTGAGCGAGGTGAACCACGCTACACGATCGGAGCGAAAGGATCAGAGCAGGATTTCGACAGCTATGACACTGCGCTCGCTGAGCTATCTCGCATGATCACCCCTCGCTGGCGCCGACCAAACGAGCAAGGCAATTTCGGTATTGTCACAGCTGAACGCTGGCGTCGGCTTACCAGGGCAGAGCTGAATTCGTTGTGACCTATAAATCTCGCATCAGGCCTGGTCCAAAAGCAGGCCAAACCTAAAGGACGCCATAGCTCTGCCTGAGCCCACACCGCCTGCAGCCTCGTGCTGCAGGGGCCAGGATCGTGCTGCAATGGCGGGAGGATGCGCAAGCATTCTCACCACTGTCGGGGGTGGGCCTCCCCCGGATGGCTCGTAAGCGTCCGGTGAGGACCGTCGCATACGATGGCCGCTTTCGGGACGAGGGCCGAGAGGTCGGAATGGCCGAAAGTGGGTGGGAATCAGCCATGCCCTGAACCTGACCCATGGGGCTATGCGGCGTATCATCTTCGGTCTAATTCAAAGGCTATGCGCCAGTTATCAGTCGGCTTCGCTGCCACAGTCCTTCTTTGCGGGTGTCAGAGCCAGACTGGGCAGGATTGGCTAGATCCGTTGGTTGTCACTGACTACGCTGACAGAGTCGAGCTGACATATGCTTTTCGAGGCGCGGCTTCGTATTGTGCGTTCGGTTGTATAGATATTTGCAGAATGATACCCGAACCACAGGTGCACAGCGAATTGGACGAACAAAACCTCGCCAAGTTTTCGAGTCTATTCGAGCGGGCAAATGCAAGCGGGCTTTTGCTTGAGCTACCGAAAAAATCTGGACCTATCGTTCAACCTATGGCGCCACGGAGCATACAAGAGAGCCAGATCGGGTCTGTGAAGCTTGAATGCATAGAGAACCATAGCAGGCACATCAACCGGATCGAGGCCCTACTTAACAGACTGGCACCCAAGGAGCCGTAGAAGGCTTTCCATCACCTCGATTTGGTGCGACCGGGAGTGACCGATATTGATGTCGTGGACGGCTCTCCACCCCCGCGAGATAATCTCCGCGGGAGAGTCGGAGAGGAGAGTGACGATGGAGCAAGTATCGGTTGTAGGGCTGGATCTGGCCAAGTCTGTTTTCCAGGTCCACGGCGTCAACGCGCAGGGCGAGGCTGTTCTGCGGCGCAGGCTTACGCGGGGGCAGTTGCTGAAGCTGTTCGAGAAGCTGCCGCCATGCCTTGTCGGGATGGAAGCCTGCGCCTCGGCTCACCACTGGGCGCGCCAGCTGGCGGCGCTTGGCCACGAGGTGAAGCTGATGCCGCCGCAATACGTGAAGCCCTATGTAAAGCGCGGCAAGAACGATGCGGCCGATGCCGAGGCGATCTGTGAAGCGGTAACCCGTCCGACGATGCGGTTCGTCGGCGCGAAGTCGCCCGACCAGCAGGCGACCATGATTCTGCACCGGGTGCGCAAGATCTTGACCCGCCAGCGCACCCAGATCAGCAACGCCCTGCGTGCCCACATGGCCGAGTTCGGCATCACCGCAGCCATCGGGCGCGGAGGACTGGAGCGGCTGATCGCGGTCATCGCTGATCAGGATGATGCGCGACTGCCCGATGAGGCACGGGCCTGCCTTGCCGTGCTGTGCACCCAGCTTGGGATGGTCAAGGAGCATATCCTCGATAATGACCGGCGCATCCTGGCCGATGCCCGCAAGACCGAGGCAGGCCGCAAGCTGATGAAGATACCCGGCATTGGCCCGCTGCTGGCCAGCGCGATCGTCGCCTGCGTTCCCGACCCTGCTATCTTTGATGGCGGACGCGGTATGTCGGCATGGATCGGGCTGACCCCGCGCCAGAACTCCAGCGGCGGAAAGGAGCGGCTTGGCAGTATCACCAAGGCGGGCAACACCTACCTGCGCGAGCTGCTTGTGGTCGGTGCCATGGCAGTGGTGCGGCAAGCGAAGCAGGGCAGCGCAAAGTGGCCGTGGGTAACGCAGCTTCTGGAGCGCAAGAAGCCCAAGGTTGCTGCGGTTGCGCTGGCTAACAAGAACGCCCGGATCATCTGGGCGATGATGGCAACCGGCGAGGCTTACCGCGAAGCGGAGTTGGCCGCAGCCTGAGAGATCGCGCCCCAGGGCGCTACACCGTAACCCTGCGGTGAGGGCCGCCTTGCGCTGATTTGGTCGCGTGCCGAGAAGGCACCGGTGCAAGCGCTGGTGCTT